>NZ_JBLZPH010000113.1:0-20912 GCF_049199205.1 Shinella sp. M31
GGGTCGGATGAGGGGGCTTTCGCACTGAGGAAGGGATGAATGGGCCATGCAGGCAATCGCAACGATACTCGTCACGCTCATCGCGCTCGAGCACGTCTATATCCTCATCCTCGAAATGTTTCTCTGGGCAACACCGCGCGGCCAGAAAGCCTTCGGCATGACACCGGCGCAGGCTGAAGCCACGAAGGTGCTCGCCGCCAACCAGGGGCTCTATAACGGTTTCCTCGCCGCCGGCCTCTTCTGGTCGCTCGTCCATCCCGATCCGGCCTTCGCCTTCCAGATCAAATTGTTTTTCCTTGGCTGTGTGCTGGTCGCCGGCCTATATGGGGGCGCAACGGCCGCGCGGAAAATTTTCGCCATTCAGGCGCTTCCCGCGGCTGTCGCCCTTGTTGCCGTCCTCATTGCCGGATAACCGAGACGCATGAACGAGAACCGACCGGATTTGACCATCAGGCTGTGCGGCCCGCGCGGCTTCTGCGCCGGCGTCGACCGCGCCATCCAGATCGTCGTGCTGGCGCTGAAGGCCTATGGCGCGCCCGTTTATGTGCGCCACGAGATCGTGCACAACCGCTATGTCGTGGAAGGGCTGGAAGCCAAGGGCGCGATCTTCGTCGAGGAGCTCGACGAGATCCCCGAGGAGCACCGCAAGCAGCCCGTCGTCTTCTCCGCCCATGGTGTGCCGAAATCGGTGCCCGCCGATGCGGAGAGCCGCAACCTCTTCTATCTCGACGCGACCTGCCCGCTGGTCTCCAAGGTGCACAAGCAGGCGATGCGCCACCAGCGCCTCGGCCGCCATGTCGTGCTGATCGGTCATGCCGGCCACCCGGAGGTCATCGGCACGATGGGCCAGCTGCCGGAAGGCTCCGTCTCGCTGATCGAGACCGTCGAGGACGCCGACAACTATGCGCCGCCGGACCCGGACAATCTCGGCTTCGTGACGCAGACGACGCTGTCGGTGGACGACACGGCCGGCGTCATCAAGCGCCTGCACGAGCGCTTCCCGAACCTCACCGCGCCCGCCGCCGATTCCATCTGCTACGCTACGACGAACCGCCAGGAAGCCGTCAAGCAGGCAGCAACCGGCTGCGATCTCTTCCTCATCGTTGGTGCGCCCAATTCGTCGAATTCCAAGCGCCTCGTCGAAGTGGCGCTGCGCGCCGGCGCCACAAAGTCGGTGCTCGTGCAGCGCGCTTCGGAAATCGACTGGGAGACGATCGGCGATATCAGGACCGTCGGCCTGTCGGCCGGCGCATCCGCGCCCGAGGTCATCGTCAACGAGATCATCGAGGCCTTCCGCATGCGCTACAATGCGGTGGTGGAACTGGCCGATACGGTGGAGGAAAACGAACATTTCCTCGTCAATCGCGAACTGCGCTCCATCGAACTCACCTCCGCCGACATGGCCTTCGTCAATGGAGAGTAGGGCCTTGAACCGCGTTTTCTGCGGCCCTGCCCCTCATCCCGCTGCCGCGACCTTCTCCCCGCAGGCGGGGAGAAGGGGCGGAACGGTGCGCCCATCGCTCCTCGCCCCGTTTACGGGGAGAGGATGCCGGCAGGCAGGTGAGGGGCGACGCACTACACCGACCTGACCGACCGATCCACCCAATCAAGCCTGAGACCCGCCGTGGCCGTCTATACCGATATCACCGAAGACGATCTTTCCCGCTTCCTGACCGCCTATGACGCGGGCACCTTGCTCTCCTACAAGGGCATCGCCGAAGGCGTGGAGAATTCCAATTTCCTGCTGCACACCACCAAGGGCGCCTTCATCCTGACGCTCTACGAGAAGCGCGTGGATCGGGACGACCTGCCGTTCTTCCTCGGCCTGATGCACCATCTGGCGGAAAACGGCCTGTCCTGCCCGTTGCCGCTGCCCCGCAACGACGGCGCGCTTCTGGGCGAACTCTCCGGCCGCCCCGCCGCCATGATTTCCTTCCTCGAAGGCATGTGGCTGCGCAAGCCGGCGGCGAAACATTGCCGCGAGGTCGGCCGGGCGCTCGCCCAGATGCATGTGGCCGGCGAAGGCTTTGCAATTACCCGCGAAAATTCGCTTTCCGTCGGCGGCTGGCGACCGCTGTGGGAGAAGTCGGTGGATCGCGTCGATGAGGTCGAGAAAGGACTTCAGGACGAAATCGCCGATGAACTTGCAACCCTGGAGGCGAACTGGCCCAAAGGCCTGCCGTCCGGCGTCATCCATGCCGATCTCTTCCCGGACAACGTCTTCTTCCTCGGCGACGATCTCTCGGGCCTCATCGATTTCTATTTCGCCTGCAACGACCTGCTCGCCTATGACGTCGCCATCTGCATCAATGCCTGGTGCTTCGAGAAGGACGGTTCGTTCAATCTCACCAAGGGCATGGCGCTGCTCGCCGGCTACGAGAGCGTGCGCCCGCTTTCCGACGAGGAAGCCGCCGCCCTGCCACTGCTTGCACGCGGCTCGGCCCTGCGCTTCTTCCTGACGCGCCTCTACGATTGGCTGATGACCCCGCCCGGCGCGCTGGTCGTCAAGAAGGACCCGCTGGAATATCTGCGCAAGCTGCGCTTCCACCGGCAGGTTCAAAACCCCGCGGAATACGGTCTCTCGCGATGAAGCATGTCGATATCTTCACGGACGGCGCCTGCTCGGGCAATCCCGGTCCCGGCGGCTGGGGCGCGGTGCTGCGCTATGGCGAGGTCGAGAAGGAACTGTGCGGCGGCGAGGCCGAGACCACCAACAACCGCATGGAACTGACGGCGGCGATGAGCGCGCTGACGGCGCTGAAGACGCCCTGCGAGGTCGATCTCTACACGGACTCGAAATACGTCATGGACGGCATTTCGAAATGGATCTTCGGCTGGAAGAAAAATGGCTGGAAGACCGCCGATAAGAAGCCGGTGAAAAACGGCGATCTCTGGCAGGCGCTCGATGCCGCGCGCATGGTGCATAAAGTCGAATGGCACTGGGTCAAGGGCCATGCCGGCCATCCGGAAAACGAACGGGCCGACGAACTCGCCCGCAAGGGCATGGCACCGTTCAAGAGGGGCGGTTAAGGTTTCTTCTCACGGATCGAGGAACACGTCCTTCAACCCCTCGGCCGCCATGGCGACCTGAAGCGGAATGATCTCCACTGTGGCGAGCCCGTGCTCCTGGAACGGATCGGTCTTCAGCAGCGCTTCCACCGCCTCGAGGCTCTCGCCGCGTGTGAGTATGACGCCGCCGGTGCGCGGCACGCGCCGGCCGGAAAGCAGGAATGTGCCCTCGGCATAGTGCTTGCGTAGCCAGGCGATATGGGCGTCGACATGTTTGTCGATCTCCTCCAAAGGCCTGACATAGGTGAGGATGGCGACATAAATCGGCGGCACGGCAAAAGCTCCAGGCGCGAAAACGGGCCACGGCAAGGCCGTGACCCGCAAGGATCAAGTCACAGCTGCTCGATCATCGCGGCAGCGCCGGAGACGGTCGCCTGGCCGGGGCTTTCCTCGACATTCAGCGTCTTCACCACGCCGTCTTCAACGAGCATGGAATAGCGCTTGGAGCGTACACCGAGCGTGCCGGCGGAGAGATCGACATCCATGCCAAGCGCCTTGGTGAAGGCGGCGTCCCAGTCGGCGAGGAAGCGCAGCTTGCCCGCGCCGCCGGTGGAATTGGCCCAGGCGCCCATGACGTGATGGTCGTTGACGGCGACGACCGCGATGTCGTCCACGCCCTTGCCGAGAATGGCGTCGCGGTTTTCCAGGTAGCCCGGCAGGTGGTTCAGCGAGCAGGTGGGCGTGAATGCGCCGGGCACGGCGAAGAGCACGACGCGCTTGCCCTTGAAGAGGTCATCGGTCGAAACCTCGGCGGGACCATCCGGCGTGCGTTCCTTGAGCTTGAGGTCGGGCAGCTTGTCTCCAACGGCAATGGTCACGGCGTCTCTCCTGTCAGGTCGATATCATTGAGGGCGGGCGGCCGAAAAAGGCCGGGGAGGGGACTATAGGCGACGGTCACTCGATGGCAAGCGGGCTTTCCATCGTCTTGTCGCCGGCCCTGACGGTGAGCTTGATCGGGTTTTTGGCGAGGTCGAAGACCTTCGGCTTGTGCAGCACCGGCACCTCGGCGACGAAGACGCCGCCATCGCGCTGCACCGGGCCGGCTGCGCCGAATTCGAAGGTCGAGGTGCCCGACAGGAAAACGTCCGGCAGCGCGCCCTCGGCGGGCGCTTCGAAGCGCACGGAAATGCTCTTGCCGTCTGCCGCCCATTGCCCGGACAGCGGCTTGAAGCCGTCGCCCGCGCCATGCGGCAGCGTCGCATCGGCATCCGAGATCGCCATTGCCTCCAGCGGATTGGCGAAGCTCTCGGCGCTCGCATCCGCCGTCAGTTCCGCCTGCACGGGGATGCAGATGTCCTTGCAGACGCCGAGAAAGACGGTTGCGGTGATCGCGCCGCCCTCGGGCTTGGCGAGGGTCAGCGGCAGGCGCACAGGCGCGTCATAGCCGATATAGTGGTTGGTCTGATCGCCGAGGCGCTTCGGCGCGGGAAAGCCGACGGCGGTCAGTTCCGCGCCGCTGATGGCGACCGATGGCGGAATGCCGCTGCCGCCGGGATCCCGCCAATAGGTCTTCCAGCCGTCATGCAGCCGGATATCGAGCATGGCGCGCATCGTGCCGTCGGAATTGGCCGGCAGCGCGATGAGACGCACATCGCCGCCGGGCGTCTCGACCCAGGAAGAAGTCGCGGCGAGAGCGGGCGAACAGGCGAAAAGCAGCGCGAAAGCGGCGGTTTCCAAGCGTTTCATGGATCAATATCTAGCGCCGCAGGCACCGCCTTTCCAGCGGCAAACACGGAATCGGTCATCATAAATGCTTGATCGGGCGTGAACGGGCCATAGCTCTTCTGTGAGGGCTGGCATGCCGCGCCGGTCAAAAAGAATGCTTTTCATTTGGCGGCGAATTGGTAGGCTGTTTCCCATCATGGCTATCTCGGTTCTGAAAAACAAACGAGAACGTGGCTTCCTTGACGGTCAGTTCCTGATCGCCATGCCGGGCATGGCCGATGCCAATTTTGCGCGCACCGTCGTCTATATCTGCGCGCATTCCGAAGACGGCGCCATGGGCTTCGTCATCAACCGGCCGCAGCAATTGAGCTTTTCCGATGTGCTCCTGCATCTCGATCTCGTCGGCGAGGACGAGGTGATCCGCCTGCCGGGCTCGACGCTGAATTTCCCCATCCGTTGCGGCGGTCCGGTCGAAAGCGGCCGCGGCTTTGTGCTGCATTCGGACGACTACATGTCCGAATCCTCCATTCCCGTCAGCGACGATATTTCGCTGACGGCCACACTCGATATCGTGCGCGCCATTTCGCGCGGGGACGGGCCGCAGCGCGGCCTGATGATGCTCGGCTATGCCGGCTGGGGCGCAGGGCAGATCGAAAACGAGATCGGCGCCAACGGCTGGCTGACCTGCCCGGCACAGGAAGAGTTGATCTTCGACACCAATCTCGACAGCAAATACGAGCGTGCGCTGGGCCTGATGGGCATTACGCCCGCCATGCTGTCGACGGAAGCCGGCCACGCCTGAGACCGGCGGTATTCATTTTTCGTTGGAACTTGTGCGGCGCTTCGCCGTTGATTTGCCGCGTGAAGGAACACGCCGCAAACAACAGGAGTATGACGGTGGGTAGCACGAGCGACAAGATCAAGGGCACGGCAAACGAACTGGCCGGCAAGGCCAAGCAGGCAGCCGGCAAGGCGACGGACAATCAGAAGCTGCGCGCCGAAGGCGCCGGCCAGGAAGCCAAGGGCAAGACCCAGAAGACTGTCGGCAAGGCCAAGGACGCCGTAAAGGGCGCGGTCGACCGCCTGTGACAGGCCGCGGGGTCATCGCGACCCCAGACCTGATTTTCGATACCCGCGTCGGCCCACGCCGATGCGGGTATCGTGCTGAGAGCAGCCCCTTATCTCGGATGCACCATGAAGCTCTTCACCTGCGAAACCTGCGGCCAGACCACCCATTTCGACAATCGTCTCTGCGTGCGCTGCGGCTCCTCTCTCGGCTTTCTTGCCGAAGACATGACGCTCCATGCGCTCGTTCCGGAAGGCGAGGGGTTGTGGCGGATTTCTTCGCGGGAGGGGATTTACCGTTTCTGCGACAACGCCGTGCAGGACGTCTGCAACTGGATCCTTCCGGCGGATAGCGCGCACGCCTTCTGCCCGGCCTGCCGGCACAACCGCATCGTGCCGACGACCGACCCCAAGGGCTTGGAGCGCTGGCGGCGCATCGGCGCTGCGCAACGCCATCTCTTCTACTCCATCCTGCGCTGGAACCTGCCGCATCCGACGCGCGAGGAGGATCCCGCCGGCGGCCTCGTCTTCGATTTCCTCGCCGACGAACTGGATGCAGGTGGCAATGTCGTGGCCGCCGCCATGACCGGCCACGAGGACGGCCTGATCAGCCTGCGCGCGGCCGAAGCCGATGACGAGGTGCGCGAAAGCGTTCGCGTCTCCATGCACGAGCCCTATCGCACGCTGCTCGGCCATTTCCGCCACGAGGTCGGTCACTTCTACTGGACGCAGCTCGTTCGCGACGACGCGACCCTAGAGGAAGCGCGTCGCCTGTTCGGCGACGAGCGCGAAGATTACGCCGCCGCCCTCCAGCGCAATTACGAGCAGGGCCCGCCTGCCGATTGGCCGCAGAATTTCATCAGCACCTATGCGAGCTGCCATCCTTCGGAAGATTTCGCCGAATGCTGGGCGCATTTCTTCCACATCGTCGATACGCTGGAAACCGCGCGCGCCTTCGGCCTCAACACCGATCCGAAGGGCCACGAGGAGCTGGAAGCCGAAATCACCTTCGACCCCTACCGCGCGCCGAACGCCGGCCGCCTTATCGAAAGCTGGATCCCGCTCTCCGTCGCCATGAACGCCATCCAGCGCTCCATGGGCCAGCCGGACAGCTATCCCTTCGTGCTGCCGCCCCCGGTCGTGGAAAAACTCGATTTCATCAACCGGCTGGTGCGTCAATCGGCGGCCTAGCCTAGCGGGCGTCCTTACGCCCGCTTCATCAGCGGAAACCGCTCCTTCAGCAGACGCTGCACCGAATCGTAGCCGATCGGCGGGCCGAAGAGGTAGCTCTGGCCGTATTCGCAGCCCATATTGCCGAGTTCGATTGCGTCTTCCTCAGACTCGATGCCCTCTGCCACGACCTGCATCTCCAGTTCCCGCGCCATCGAGATGACGGAGCGCAGCAGCACGCCGCGTTTGTCGGACCCGTCGCGCACCAGCGCCTTGTCGATCTTGATCGTATCGAAGGGGAAGCGGGTGAGGTAGGAGAGCGAGGAATGGCCCGTGCCGAAATCGTCGAGCGCCAGGCCAAGCCCGATATCCTTCAGCTTGGCGAGAATGAGGCGGGCCTGTTCCGGGTTCTCCATCACGATGGATTCGGTGAGCTCCAGCTTGAGTTTCTGCGGCTCGCACCGGGTCTTGGCCAGTGCCGCGCGCACGTCATTGTAGAGCTCGTTGTTGAGCAGCTGGGCGCTCGACAGGTTGACCGAGACGAAGACGGGCAGATCGCCGGTCTGGAGCTGCCAGTCCATCAGGTCGCTTGCCGCCTTGTCGAAGGCGAAGAGGCCGAGCTGATTGATGAGATCGGAAGCTTCGGCGATCGGGATGAATTCGGCCGGCGAGATATTGCCGCGCTTGGGATGATCCCAGCGCATCAGGGCCTCGAAGCCGGCGATCTCGGCATCCTTCAGGCGCACGATCGGCTGATAGACGAGCGACAGTTCCTTGCGCTCGATGGCGCGGCGCAGGTCCGTCTCGATCTGCAGGCGGTCGGCACCGAAAGTGCGGAAGGCGGGGCGGAACGGCTCGACGCGGTTGCCGCCGGCTTTTTTCGCCCGGTACATGGCGAGTTCCGCATCGTTGAGCAGGCCCGGCGCATCCTCCTGCTGGTCGACCCAGGAAACGAGGCCGATGGAGGCCGTGAGAATGATCTCGCGGCCGCCGAAATTGATCGGCACCATGATTGCCTTGCTGACCGCATCGGCGAAATCGGCAACCTTGGCCGGATCGCGCTCCGACATCAGGATCAGGCCGAACTGGTCGCCGGAGAGACGCGCCAGCGTGTCCTGCGGCTTCAGGAGGCGGCGCAGGCGCCGGGTGAGCGCGATCAGGATATTGTCGCCGGCGGCGATGCCGAGCGCATCGTTGACCTGCTTGTAGCGGTCGATGTCGATGGTCAGCACGGTCGGGCGCACATTGTCGGAACTGCCGGTGAGCGACAGGATCGACTGGAGGCGGTCGAGGAAGACCTGGCGGTTTGGCAGGCCCGTCAGGTTGTCGTGCAGGGCATCCTGAAGCAGGCGGTCGACGGAATTGCGCTGCTCGGTGATGTCGATGATCGTGCCGACGCAGCGGATGATCTCGCCATTGGCCCCGAGAACGGGGCGGGCGCGGATGGAGAGCCAATGATAGTGGCCATCCTCGGCGCGCACGCGGAACTGATGGTTGAGCCGGCCCTTGCGGTGTTCCAAAAGCACATCCAGTGTCGCGCGAAAGCGGTCGCGGTCGTCGGGGTGCAGGCGCGGCAGCCAGTTGCGTGCCGGGCCGTGCATGACGCCGGGCGCTAGGCCGAGCTGGATGGAGATGTCGGGAATGGTGACGACGCGGTCGCGCGCCACGTCCCAGTCCCAGACGGTGTCGCCCGAGCCGGTCAGCGCCAGCGACTGGCGTTCCAGGTCGGAGAACAGGCCCTGACTATAGGCGCCGCCGGCAAAGGCGTGCTGCATCACCGTGAAGCCGATGAGCAGCACGATCAGCACGAGGCCGCCGCCGAGCGCCGGCTGGATGATGTCGTTGTTGAGCTGGCCCGTCACCGTCAGCCACGCGCCGAACAGCCAGACGAGGATCAACGCCCAGGCAGGCACGAGCAGGATGGCGCGGTCGTAGCGGTTGAAGCCGAGATAGGCGATCAGGATGATACCGACGGTGCCGGTCAGCGCGAAGGAGAGGCGCGCAATGCCCGCCGCGATCGGCGGATCGTAGATCGCTACGCCAAAGAGCAGGCCAAGGCCGAGGATCCAGGCGAGCGTCGCATAGGACAGATGCGCGTGCCAGCGGTTGAGGTTGAGATAGGTGAACAGGAAGACCACGAGGCCCGCCGCCAGGAACACCTCGGTTCCCGCGCGCCATATTCGTTCATCCCCCGCTGTGATGCTGATGAGCTTCGAGAGGAAGCCGAAATCCACGCAGATATAGCCGAGCACAGCCCAGGCGAGTGCGGCCGTCGCCGGCAGCATGGAGGTGCCCTTCACCACGAAGAGGATGGTGAGGAACACCGCAAGCAGGCCGGCAATGCCGAGCACGATGCCGCGATAGAGCGTGAAGGCGTTGACCGTGTCCTTGTAGGCGTCCGGCTCCCAGAGATAGATCTGCGGCAGGTCCGGGGTCGCAAGCTCGGCGACGAAGGTAACGACCGTGCCGGGGTTGAGCGTGATGCGGAAGACGTCGGCTTCCTCGCTCTGCTGGCGGTCGAGCGCAAAACCTTCGCTCGGGGTGATCGAGATGATGCGCTTGGCGCCGAGATCCGGCCAGAACAGCTTCGATTGCACGAGGCGGAAGTGGGGCGCGACGATCAGGCGGTCGATCTGCTCTTCCGAGACATTGGCGAGCGCGAAGACGGCCCAGTCGCCCTGGTGCTCGTCGGAGGTGGCGCGCACCTCGATGCGGCGCACGATCCCGTCGGTGCCCGGCGCGGTGGAAACCTGAAAGGCCTCGCCGCGGCCGGTATAGATCTCGGTGGTGGCCGTCAGGTCCAGCGCCGTGTCGTCACGGGAAATTTTTACGGGTTCGACGGCGAAGGCGCGGCCGGTCATCATGCCGGCGAGGAGCATCGTCGTCAAAAGGATGAGGGCGAGCAACCGGCTGGCACGCAGCGTTTGCGGCACGGATGAAGAACTCATTGAAAGCGCATTGTCCTTAGGTAACTGCCCAGTCCTGTCGCGCCCTTCATGTCGCTCACGACGGCCTGTCGGCTGCCAGAAGCGAAAACATCACGTGGTCGCGCCACTCCCCGTTTATCTTCAGATACTCCCGAAGGTAGCCTTCCTGCCGAAAGCCGGCCTTTTCAAGGAGACGGATGCTTCTTGTATTGTCTGGAATACAGGCTGCCTCGATACGGTGCAACTGAAGGCTCGAAAAGATATAGGGAATGACCAGTTTCAGGGCACCGAACATGTGGCCCTGACCGGCATGGCGCTCGCCCATCCAGTAGCCGATCATGCAGCATTGCGCTGCGCCACGCCTGATATAGCCGACGGTGAGGCCGCCCAGCAGCGTTTTTTCCGCCCGTTCGAAGACAAAGAGCGGCACGGCCTGGCCGGACGAAAATTCCTGTTCATTTCGGATGACGCGGGCCCGAAACGAACTTTCCGTCAGCTCGTCGCCCCGCCAGGTGGGCTCCCAGGGCTCGAGAAAGCGCCGGCTTTCGGAGCGAAGCTGGTACCATTGCCGGTAATCATGGAAGCGCGGAAGGCGAAGCAGATGCCGGTCGTCGGCCAGTTCCACGGTGTCGGACTGCCGGGACAGAAACCGAAAAACCGATCGTGTCATGCAGCCCACTCCGCGCGCCGCCCCAGTGGCAAGCCTTTCAGAGATAAGATTATGCCGAGAGGCTTGCCGCCGTCAAATGGCCGCCAGACCTTGCGCGGCAAACACGGCCGCCTATGCTGCGCACCACGCGAGATATCGAAAGGAACCGCCGTGCAGAAAACCGTCACCGTGCTCGACCGGGCGCAATGGGAAAAACGGCCCGACGTCTGGCATGGCGAATTCGAGGGCAGGCTCTTCGGCACGAATGCCTCCGTGATGTTCTACACGACCGACGAGATCGGCCGCGGGCCGCCGCTGCACCGCCATCCCTATGACGAGGTCTTCATCGTCAGAGAGGGCCGGGCGCTTTTTACCGTCGGCGATACGCAGCTGGAGGCTGTGGCAGGCCAGATCGTCTTCGGACCGGCCAATGTGCCGCACAAATTCGTCAATCTCGGCCCCGGCCGGCTGGAAACGACGGATATCCATCTGACCGATGTCTTTGTGCAGGAGGATCTGGAATAGGGGCGCGCCGGCCACCATCGCGGGAAAATGGTCTTGTTTTGGTGCTATGCAAAAGCCGCATGCCTGCGGTGTAAGCATATGCATTTTCTCTGAGCAGAGGATCGACTATCTATTGATCAACGCAAGAGACACACACGAAACAAACCCAAAGGAACTGACCCATGAACATCTTCGCAAAGCTCAAGAAGAATGCCGCCGAACGCCGCGCCGTCCGTGAACTCGGTGCCCTCGATGACCGCGCCCTTCAGGACCTCGGCATCTCCCGCGCCAACATCCAGGCCGCCGTCAAGGGCATGGTCGTTTTCGGCTGATACGCTGAACGCTCTGGGGATGACCCCAGCGCAAGGGATGATACCACTGCGCCGTTAGGGCAGCAAAGCGGTCATCCCAGTCTATAGGGCCTTCTCCCGGGCCCCGACCAAGCAACCCGCCGCAAGGCGGGTTTTGCTTTTTGGGGCAAGTCTCATCCTATTAGCCGAGGATCTGCAAAGGCTGCCAAAAAACGAGAGGCCGGCAGATGCTCGGGACAGGCCGAGCATGACGATGGGGTGGGCGGCGGTGGCCTACTGCGCCGCCGCAGGACAGGCCCCGCCTGTGGCCGGTGTTCAGCTCGCCGCGCGGTCGATCGTTCCGCGCGAGAGAGAGCGGGCGATGTCGCCGGTCGGGACGAGGTGTTCGAGCGGGCCGATGGCCGAGATCGTCGGGATCGTGTCGAAGAACAGGCGGCCGGCGAGGTCGGTCAGGCGCTCGACGGTGATGCCGGCGAGGCGTTCCATTAGCTCCTCGTTGGGAATCGGGCGGCCGTAGAGCATCATCTGGCGGGCGATCTGGCCGGCGCGGGCGGCCGGGCTTTCCTGGCCCATCAGAAGCTGGGCGCGGATCTGCGCGCGGGCGCGCTCGATTTCCTGCTGGTGGATCGTTTCCGACGACTTCTTCAGCTCGTCGAAGATCACAGGCATCAGCTCGGGCAGGTTCTCGCCGCCGGTCGCGGCATGGATGCCGAAGATGCCGGTATCGGAAAAGCCCCAGTGGAAGGCGTAGATCGAATAACACAGGCCGCGATGCTCGCGCACTTCCTGGAAGAGGCGCGAGGACATGCCGCCGCCGAGGATGTTGGCGAGAATCTGCGAACAGTAGAAATCGCGGGCGTGATAGGCCTTGCCCTCGAAGCCGAGCAGCACCTGCGCGTCCATCAGGTCGCGCGTCTCGCGCACGTCGCCGCCGGTATAGCGGGCGGGCTCGAAGACCGGCGAGACTTTTGGCGCAGTTGGCAGGCTGGAGAAGCGCTCCTCGACCTGACGGACGAATTCGTCGTGCTTCACCGCGCCGGCCGCCACGACGAACATGCGGTCCGTCGTGTAGTTGCGGTCGAGATAGCTGCGGATTTCGCCGGGCGAGAAGGAGAGCACGGTGTCCGGCGTGCCGAGAATGGCGCGGCCGATGATCTGGTCGCGATAGGCGACCTCGGAGAACTTGTCGAAGACCACGTCGTCGGGCGTATCGTTCGCCGCGCCGATTTCCTGCAGGATGACGTGTTTTTCGCGGCGCAGTTCCTCGTCGTCGAAGACGGATTCAGTCAGGATGTCGGCGAGGATATCGACCGCGAGCGGGACGTGATCCTTCAAGACGCGGGCGTAGTAGGAGGTGGTTTCCGTCGAGGTGGCGGCGTTGACTTCGCCGCCGACATTTTCGATTTCCTCGGCGATCTGGCGGGCGGAGCGGCGCTCGGTGCCCTTGAAGGCCATGTGTTCGAGAAGGTGGGCGATGCCGTGCTCGTCCGCGGTTTCGTTTCGCGACCCCGACTTGATCCATACGCCGAGAGCCACACTCTCGAGATGGGGCATGTTTTCGGTCACCACGGTCAACCCGGAAGCAAGCCGGGTGCACTCAACTTTCATCATGCGCACTTTCTGCGTTTTTTTAGCCTTTCCGCCGCCCGCGGGAAACCGGAAAGGCCCTCCCTGTAAACACGCAATGCCGGTTGCTGCCGCTCCCGGCCTCGCCCTAACCCCGGATTCGCGAATGGTCGCCGATGAAGGCTTCCACGACGTCGAGCTCAGCGCTCAGCACGTCAAAACGCTCCTCCCTTTGCATCAGGTCAGCAAGCCACGATGGAAGCGCCGGGTCAATACCGCAGGCCGATTTTACTGCGGCGGGGAATTTTGCCGGATGCGCGGTGGCGAGCGTCACCATGGGAGCGCCCGGCTTCTCGTGTTTTGCGGCGACGAACACGCCGATCGCCGAATGCGGATCGAGCAGATAGCCGGTCTCGGCAAGCGTCGTCTTGATCGTCTTGGCGACCTCTTTTTCCGAGGCGCGGCCGGCGCGGAATTTTTTCCGGATCACCTTCAGCGCCTTTTCCTCGATCTCGAAGGCGCCCGACTGCTTGAGGCTTTCCATCGCGCGGCGGACGGCGCCCGCATCGCGGTCATAGGCTTCGAACAGCAGGCGTTCGAAGTTGGAGGAGATCTGGATATCCATCGACGGCGAGGTGGTGGCCTTCACGCCCTTCATCTCGTAGCGGCCGGTTTTCATCGTGCGGGCGAGAATGTCATTCTCGTTGGTGGCGATGACCAGCTTGTCGATCGGCAGGCCCATGCGCTTGGCGCCGTAGCCGGCGAAGATATCGCCGAAATTGCCGGTGGGAACGGTGAAGGAGACTTTGCGGTCCGGCGCGCCGAGCGCGACGGCCGTCGTGAAGTAATAGACGATCTGGGCCATGATGCGCGCCCAGTTGATCGAGTTGACGCCCGAGAGCTTCATGCCGTCGCGGAATTTCGTGTCGTTGAACATCGCCTTCACGAGGTTCTGGCAGTCGTCGAAATTGCCCTGGATGGCAAGCGCATGGACGTTCTTTTCCTTGGAGGTCGTCATCTGGCGCTGCTGCACCGGCGAGACCTTGCCCTCGGGGAAGAGGATGAAGATATCGGTGCGCTCGCGGCCGGCAAAGGCGTCGATGGCCGCACCGCCCGTGTCGCCGGAGGTCGCGCCGACGATGGTGGCGCGCTCCCCGCGAACCGCCAGCGCGTGGTCCATCAGGCGGGCGAGCAGCTGCATCGCCACGTCCTTGAAGGCGAGCGTCGTGCCGTGGAACAGTTCCATGACGAAGGAATTCGGGCCGGTCTGCACCAGCGGTGCGACGGCCGGATGGCGGAACGTGGCATAGGCCTCGTCGATCATCGCCCGGAACTTGTCGGCCGGGATATCGCCCTCGACGAAGGGAAGGAGGACCGTAAACGCGATCTCCTGATAGGATTTGCCGCGCAGCGCCCGGATCTCCTTCTTGGAGAAGGTCGGCCATTCGCGCGGCACATAGAGGCCGCCATCGCGGGCAAGCCCGGCGAGAAGCGCATCGGAGAAGCCGAGGGAAGGGGCCTCGCCCCGCGTCGAAACATAATCCACGTTCACAGGTCCTTGGAATGGTTGGAGGTTGCGGACGGGGTCGTCCACCGGTCGTTCGGTCGCTGTGCTGCCATCGTCCTTCCGACCTTACCCGAAAGGCCACGCTTGCCGCAGGTCTCTTTGCGGCGGATCGTGGCAATGCCGTTGCATGCGGCTCGTCGAAACGGGCCTTTCCGAAATTCTGCGGGCGGTTTCATTCGAGCAATCGATTTTTCGCCGCGTCGCTGCTATAGACCATCGCCTAGGGTCGTGAAAAGGCCCGTGAAACGAGTTCCGAAAGGCTTGGTCGCCGGGGGCGGGGCCTGATCGCAGGGGTAAAAGTAACGTGTTTGCAATGACGATCCGCCGCTTTCTCGGCATCTCCCTTCTCGCCATCGTGGCCGGCTGCAACCAGACCGACAAGCCCGCCGACCTCGGCGTTTCCAGCGATACGTCAGGCGCCGGCACGCAGGCCACCGCCAATGCGCAGCAGACGCAGGGCTCTGCCGTGGTCCAGGGTGCCTGCCCGCAGGTCTATCTGCGCGACGGCACATCCGTGCTGCGCCGCTATGCCAAGGGCGCCAAGGACGATCCGTCCAAGCTGCTCTACCAGGTGACGCTCGCCGAAACGACGCGCCGCTGCGTAATCAACGAAAGCCAGCTCGTTATGACCGTCATGGTCCAGGGCCGCATCGTCACCGGCCCGGCCGGCAGCGCAGGCACCTCGGTCAATGTGCCGATCCGGGTCGCCGCCGCCGATGGCGACAACACGCTCTACAGCGATCTCGTGCAGTTCCCGGTCAACATTCCGGCCGAAGGCACTGCGCAATTCGTCTTCACCAAGGACAATGTTATCATTCCCGGCGGCTCGGGGGGCTTCGTGCGCGCGTTCGTCGGTTTCGACGAAGGCCCGTACAACACGAAGTAACGGTCTCAACGCCATCCAAAAAAACGGCCGCGGAAGCATCTTCCGCGGCCTTTTCGTTCCAGCATCTGAAAAAGATCAGATCGCTTCCTGCCATTCGGCAAGGGCGGCGATCACTTCCGGCAGGTCGGTCATGCGCGAGATCACGGTCTCGGCGCCCGCTTCCGTCAGCCGGTCGGCATGCGAGGGATAGGTATGCGAGGCGCCGGTGAAGCCGACGACGCGCATGCCGGCCGCGCGCGCACCGGCAATGCCATGCACCGAGTCTTCGACGACCAGCGTACGGGCCGGATTGGCATTGAACTGCTTGGCGCCGTGCAGGAAGATATCCGGCTTCGGCTTGACGCGGTCCGGCCCGAGATCCTTGGCGGAATAGACATAGGGGCCGAAAACCTGCTTCAGGCCGACCTTCGTCAGCATCATGTCGAGACGATGCGCGGCCGAGTTCGAGCAGATGCAATAGGGTTTGCGGATGCGCGACAGCATCGCCTTGACGCCGTCGATGACCTTCACCTCGGCGGCAAGGCGCGCATCGAGCAGCTTTTCCGACTTGTCGAGCAGCGAGGCCGAGAGCGGAATGGCGGCCTCCTGCTCGATCGTCAGCAGGATGTTCTGCCAGGTCATGCCGGCGAAGCGCTCGCCCATTTCCTCGGCGCCGATCGGATAGCCGGCCTCCGTCAGAAGCCGGGATTCGACCTCCGCCGCGATGATTTCCGAATCGACCAGAACACCGTCGCAGTCGAAAATGATGAGGTCGAAACCGTCCATGTCGTCGTCTTTCCTTTGGGAGCACCGATACGCCCGGCAAGCGCGGCTTCCCTACACCAAAGGGCCGAAGGCGACAATTGCCAGATTGGCAGGGCTGTCGTGCGGGGCCCTGTGCCGCGCTTACGGAAACAGCGCCGTGAAGCGCCGCTCGCCTTCGGGCGTGAAGCGAAT
Source organism: Shinella sp. M31 (assembly GCF_049199205.1). Classification (NCBI taxonomy): domain Bacteria; kingdom Pseudomonadati; phylum Pseudomonadota; class Alphaproteobacteria; order Hyphomicrobiales; family Rhizobiaceae; genus Shinella; species Shinella sp. M31. The sequence continues at coordinate 16,316 of NZ_JBLZPH010000113.1, forward strand.
GGCGCGGCTGTCCTTCTCGCGCCTCGCCCAGCCATCGGCGATGAAGCGGGCAAGCAGCGCCTCGCCGAGCGAACCGGCAAGATGCGAGCGCCGCTCGCTCCAGTCGAGGCAGGTGCGGCAGACCGGGCGGCGCTGGGTTTTCAGCGCGGGCAGGTCGATGCCGAGGGCTGCGATGCGGGCCTCGCCGCTTGGCGTCAGGTCCGCCTCGTCGCCGTCGAGCATCACATCACCGTCTGCCACCAGCCTGTCCAGCATGCGCACGCCGAAATCGCCGGCGAGGTGGTTGTAGCAAACCCGCGCCTTGCGCAGCGCCGGGTCCTTCGGGCCGGGGCGGGTGCGAAGCAAGCCACGATTGGCGGCAAAGCCCATGATGTTTTCGAGAAGCAGCCCGACCTCGTCGTCGGCGAGCGCGAAATAGCGGTGACGCCCCTGCTTGCGCTGGGCGACGAGGCCGCCGGTTTCGAGCTTGGACAGGTGGGAACTGGCCGTCTGCAGCGTGATGCCGGCAGCGCCCGCAAGCTCGGTCGCCGTCAGCGCCTGTCCGCCCATCAGGGCCGTCAGCATGTTGGCGCGGGCGGGGTCGCCGATCAGCGCGCCGATCTGGGAAATGTCCGGTCCTTCTTTCATACTTCGATGGTAGCCGAAGCATTCGCGCATGGCAATGTGGGAGAAGGGGGCCTCGTCAAAACAAGGAGACGACGATGATCACCTGCTTCATTCGCTACGAAATCGACCCCTTCCGCAAAGACGCTTTCGCCACCTACGCGCAGACCTGGGGCCAGGCGATCCCGCGCTGCGGTGCCGATCTCATCGGCTATTTCGGTCCGCACGAGGGCTCGTCGACCACGGCCTATGGTGTCTACAACATCGAAAGCCTCGCCGCCTACGAGGCCTATCGCGCCCGGCTTGCCGCCGATCCGCTCGGGCGGGAGAACTACGATTTCGCCCGCAGGGAACGTTTCATCCTGAAGGAGGACCGTATCTTCCTGAAGAATGTCTCGCTGCCGCACGCACCGAGGGTTTCGCCATGATCGCCGTCATCTTCGAAGTGGTGCCGGCGCCCGGCCGCATGGATATCTATCTCGACACCGCGCGTGATCTACGCCCGCTGCTCGACGGCATCGACGGGTTCCTTTCCATCGAGCGCTTCCGCAGCCTCACCGATCCGACCCGGCTGCTCTCGCTCTCCTTCTGGCGCGACGAGACGGCGGTGAAGGCCTGGCGCACCACCGAAGAACACCGCGCCGCCCAGTCCCTCGGCCGCAACGGCGTGTTTGACGCCTATCGGCTGCGCATCGCGAGCGTCGTGCGGGATTACGGGCTAAACGACCGGGAGGAGGCGCCGGAGGATAGCCGGAGCTTTCATGCGGCTTAGTTACTTCGCCCTGACGGTATGATCCTCTCCGTTCCGGGAGACGGCGCACTCTCTGCTTCAGGGAATGTGCCGCCTCCTCTTTACGTCATCCTCGGCCTTGAGCCGAGGATTCACACATCCGCACTGCCTCGCTTGTGGCATGGATCGTCGGATCAAGGCCGAGGATGACGGCAGAGGGGAGGAGGGCAGAGGGAGGAGGCTTTCCGCCCTCTATCGCACTACTGCACCGTAATCTCGGCCCGCTCCCCGGCCTTCACCGTCGCCTTGCCTTCCTTCGGCGCCGTGTCGCCCTCATACTTCACGCGCACCACATAGTCGCCGGGCGGCAGCGTATCCTGCCATTCGGTGCCGTAATTGTAGGACATCGATTTCTGGTTGCCCTGGATATCCTTGGCGGCGCTGAGGACCTCGATGAAGTTGCCGCCGGGTGCCGATATTGCCAGCACGCCGGCATTGAGGTTGACGACGACCTCCTTCATCTCGCCGGACTTGAGATTGATCGGAACCTCGCCGGTTGCGGAGCCGAGCTTCGCCGTCAGCACGAGGTCGCCGGTCGGCACGTCGATCTTCGTGCCTGTGCCGTAATTGTAGGCGACGCTCTTGCGGGTGCCGTCGATGGCCTTCTTTGCTTCCACCACTTCGAAGAAGACTTCGCCGGAATCGACCGCCGGCCCGCCCTCGGCATAGACGGCCTTGTTGAGCACGGTGCCGGAGCCGATCACGAGGTTGTGCTGGAGCGTCTCGCCCGCCTTGACGGCAATGGTTTCGGAGACCTTGGTCGGGCCGATCGTGCCATTCAACGTCACTTCGCCGGCGGGAACATATTGTTTCGTCGTGCCGTAGCCGGTCGTGGAGTCGCTGCCGAAAACGATCTGGACCGCCGCTTCACTGTAGCCTTCCGTATCCTGCGGCGTGCGCTTCGGCGTGACGACGAGGAGGCCGGCATCGAAATTGACGAAGGGTTTCGCGACCGCGCCGTCCTTCACCTCGAAGGGGATTTCGCGTTTGCTCGCGCCCTGCAACGCGACGACGGCGATATATTTGCCCGGCGGGTAATTCCCGGAATATTTACCCTTGTACTGGGTCTCGACGGTGTCGCCCGCCGGCTTGCCATCCGCATCCGCCTTATAAATCTGCCAGGCAACGTCGTTGAGATCGCCAAGCGAGGGGCCGCCCTCGGAAAGCACGCTGTCGAATTCCGCGTTGAACTCGATGGCCGGTGTCGGTTCCGGCTCGGCGACCGCCACCTCCTCCTGCTTGGGTTTGGCCATCGGCGCTTCCGCCACCGTCGCCGTCAGCGCGGCGACGAGCTGGGCGGCGTCGGAGGCCTGGAAATATTTGCCGCCGGTGTTTTCGGCAAGGCAGGCCACCTGCTTGCCTTCCTCTTCCGTCAGGCCGAAGCCGACGACATGGGTGGTGAAATCGACGCCCTTCTTCTCCAGCGCCGAGGCGAGCGCGCAGGGATCGGCCTCGCAGGTCTCCAGTCCGTCCGTCACCAGCACGACCGTCGCCTTTTCCTCGGTATATTTGAGAATGTCGGCCGCCTGCTCGACGGACTGGCTGAGCGGCGTCTTGCCCTTCGGGTTGATGCCGTTGACGAAAGCTGTGATCGCGCCTTCCGTACCCGCGCCCGGCGGCACGGCAAGCTCGATATCGCTGCACGAGCCCTTTTCCCGGTGACCATAGACCATCAGCCCAAGCTCGGTGCCGACGGGCACCGATTTCAGCACGGTGCCGAGCGTCTCGCGGGCAATATCGATCTTCGAGCGCCCGTCGATCTGGCCCCACATGGAGCCGGAGGCGTCGAGCACGATCATCGTCTTGTCGGCGGCGATGGTCTGAGTGGCGGCAAGAAGCCCCGCCAGAAGCAGGAAGGCGGCTTTCAGTCGCAAGGCATGTCCTCCTCGTTGTCGCGGAGAACCCGGCCGTTCCCGCCGGCAAGGCTCAGCTTTCTCCTTCAAAAACGTGCGGGCGAGGGCGGATATTCGCAACGGCTTGAATTCATCGGGAAAGTGCCGGGGCGAAACGGTTTTCGCTTTTTCTCCAAAGCCTTCAGCCTTTGGTAACCATCTTCGGTAACCATAAGAACCATCAAGTTCTGTTCCGAGTCAGCGTATCAGCGAGTATCATATGCCATCTGTTCTTTCGCTTGCAGACGTCTCCCGTTCGCCCCGCAAGAGCGGTTGGCTCGATACGATCATCAAGGGCGATTGCGTCGCGGCCCTCGAAGCGCTGCCCGACCAGTCCGTCGACGTCATCTTCGCCGATCCGCCGTACAACCTCCAGCTCGGCGGCGCGCTGCACCGTCCCGACCAGAGCCTCGTCGATGCCTGCGACGACGAATGGGACCAGTTCGCCTCCTTCGAAGCCTATGACGCCTTCACCCGCGCCTGGCTGCTCGCCTGCCGCCGCGTGCTGAAGCCCTCCGGCACCATCTGGGTCATCGGCTCCTACCACAACATCTTCCGCGTCGGCGCGACCTTGCAGGATCTCAATTTCTGGATCCTCAACGACATCGTCTGGCGCAAGACCAATCCGATGCCGAACTTCAAGGGCCGCCGGTTCCAGAACGCGCACGAGACGATGATCTGGGCGACGCGCGATCCCAAGGCCAAGGGCTATACGTTCAACTACGATGCCATGAAGGCGGCCAATGACGACGTGCAGATGCGCTCGGACTGGCTGTTTCCGATCTGCAGCGGCGGCGAGCGCCTGAAGGGCGAAGACGGCAAGAAGGTGCATCCGACCCAGAAGCCCGAAGCGTTGCTTGCCCGCATCCTGATGGCCTCCTCCAAGCCGGGCGACGTGGTGCTCGACCCGTTCTTCGGCTCCGGCACGACGGGTGCGGTGGCCAAGCGCCTCGGCCGCCACTTCGTCGGCATCGAGCGCGAGCAGGCCTATATCGATGCCGCCCGCGAGCGCATCGATGCGGTCGAACCGCTCGGCAGCGGCACGCTTTCGGTGATGACCGGCAAGAAGGCCGAACCGCGCGTCGCCTTCAACACACTGATCGAAAGCGGCCTGATCGCACCCGGCACGGTGCTGACGGACGCCCGCCGCCGCCACAGCGCCATCGTGCGCGCCGACGGCACGCTCGCCTCGGGCAGCGATGCCGGTTCGATCCACCGCATCGGCGCCAGGGTGCAGGGGCTGGACGCCTGCAACGGCTGGACCTTCTGGCACTATGCCGACGGCGCCGAACTGAAGCCGATCGACGCGCTC
>NZ_JBLZPH010000114.1:0-20001 GCF_049199205.1 Shinella sp. M31
CGCGCGGTTCCTTTTCCGGCATCGCGGTGACCGCGACCGGCTGCTGAACGTTGGCGTCGCCTGCAGCTGCGGCTTCGACCGAGACAATGTCCTCGATGTGGCGCGGCATCAGAATGCGGAAGGTCGTGCCCTTGCCGACTTCGGAATCGAGATAGATGTAGCCGCCGGACTGCTTGACGATGCCATAGACCATCGAAAGGCCCAGACCGGTGCCCTTGCCGACCTCTTTCGTCGTGAAGAAGGGCTCGAAGATCTTGTCAATGATTTCAGGCGGAATGCCGGTGCCCTGGTCGGCGACGTCGATTTCGACATAATCGCCCGGCGGAAGGTCGCGCAGGTTGCGCGCGGCAGCTTCTTCGGCCGGTACGTTGCGGGTGCGGAAGGTGATCGTGCCGCCTTCGGGCATGGCGTCGCGCGCATTGACGGCGAGGTTGATCAGCACCTGTTCGAACTGGCCGAGATCGGTCTTCACCGCCCAGAGATCGCGGCCGTATTCCACGTCGATCTTGACGTTGGTGCCCGTCATGCGGTCGACCAGCATGCGCAGGTCGCCGATGACATCCGTCATGTTCAAGACGGTCGGACGCATCGTCTGCTTGCGCGAGAAGGCGAGCAGCTGGCGCACCAGCACGGCGGCGCGGTTGGCGTTGCGCTTGATCTCCATGAGATCGGCGAAACTCGCATCCGAGGGGCGGGCCGAGAGCAAGAGGTGATCGGAGGACAGCAGGATCGCCGTCAGTACATTGTTGAAGTCGTGCGCGATGCCGCCGGCCAGCGTGCCGACCGCATTCATCTTCTGCGTCTGCGCCATCTGCGTCTCGAGCGCCTTCTGCTCGGTGATCTCGACGGCATAGACGATGGCCGCCTCTTCCGGCGCCTCGTCGCTCTGGTCGATGACGGCGTTTATGTAGAAACGGAAATGCCTGGTGTCGTCGGCTGGATGCAGCGAATCGAGCGGCGGGATATCGCCCTGTCGATCCTTGGCCGCGTCCAGCGCCGATTGCAGTCGCAGGCGGTCCACATCGTGCACGATGGTTTCGAGCTTGGCGCCCCGGTCGATATCGTCACGCGACACGACGCCGGAAAACAGTTTCAGGAACGGCGCATTGGTGCGCAGGATGCGGCCGCCGCCATCGACAGAGGCGATCGCCATCGGCGTATTGTTAAAGAAGCGCGTGAAGCGCATGGAGGCGATCGACGCGGACTGGTCGCTCTCGCTGCCCTCCTCACGCGCGAGAACAATCGTGCGGCTTTCGCCGGGCGCGCCGTCACGCATGGAAGAGACCCGGTGCACGATGCGCACGGGCAGGCTCTGGCCGTTGGTCTTGCGAAGATCGAGATCCAGCGTCTCCGTCCGCTTGTGGCCGGGTTCGGCCTGAACGGACTGGATGAGCGCAAGCCCCTCGCCCGCCACCATATCGGCGATCGACAGCGAGCCCGGATGGAATTTTGCCAGATCGATGCCGAGCCACTCGGCAAGCGTCGCATTGAGATAGACGATCTCGCCCTTGCGGCCGGCGGAAAAGAAGCCGGCCGGCGCATGGTCGAGATAGTCGATCGCGTTCTGCAATTCCTTGAAGAACCGCTCCTGGTCGTCCCGCTCGGAGGTGATGTCGGAAATCTGCCAGATGTAGAGCGGCTGTTTCGTCTTGTCGCGGTTCGGCAGGACTCGCGCTTTCAGGCGATACCAATGGGCGCCCGATCCGCTCGTGAATGACGGGTTGAGCGCCTTCTGGACGCGGAACTCCTCCGCGCCCTCCTTGCCCTCGTGCAGGCCGTTGGTGAGGCGATAGACGGCCTCGGTGGCGTCGCGGTTGCGCGACAGCAGGGTTTCGAGCGTCTGCACCTCCGCGGCACCCGACGCGCCGGTCAGCGCGCCGTAGGCGGCGTTGGCATAGACGATGCGGCCCTTGCGGTCCGTCACCACGGTGCCGTCGGGATGGGAATCGAGGAACGCGCGCGCAAGCTCGTCGGAACCTGCCGGCTGCGGCATGATCTCGATGAAGCCGATCAGCGCCGAAACGACGAAGAAGATGCCGGCCATGGCGAGAACGCCGAGCACGCCAAGTACGAGTTCATTGTCGAGCTGGTTCTTGAAGACGATGAAGGCACCGGCGGATGCCGCAAGCACCACGGCGAGCACGACGACGCGCAGCGCCACCGCCGGCCGCGTGTTGCGGTCCACGATCGGCAGGTTGTCCTCGCCAGGCCGCTTCATCGTCATCAGTCCCTCATTCGCAACGGTCCGGCACAGCGCTTGTCGCCGGATCCGATGCCAGAATCATTTTTAACTGCTGGAGGGAAGCGCAAAAAGCCGTCGAGGGAAAGCAAGCTCGCGAATTCACAGGGAATATTCCCGCCCCAACCATCGCAATTTCGGTATCCCGCGCTATTTTCGCGACAGTGGCGGGGGAAATGGGCGCTGGACAAGCGGCAGCAAGCGCTTGTAGGTGCCTGCAAAAAGCCGTCAAATGTAGCCTTCGGGCTGATAGGTTGATCTGCCGACCCCATCTACCGACCAAGGAGTGCGCGTCATGTTCCAGGAGATTCTTGCGGAAAACGGCACGAAGTTCGTCATCGCCGCCATCGTGGTGCTGCTCGGCCTGCTTTGCCTTGCGCTCGTTCTGTGGATCATCCGCGGCCGCCCCTCCTCGCCCTTCATCCGCGGCGGACGCAACCGCACCCCGCGCCTGGCCGTGCTGGATGCCGCCGCCATCGACACGCGCCGTCGCCTCGTGCTCGTGCGCCGCGACGAGGTGGAACATCTTATCATGATCGGCGGGCCGACCGACATCGTCATCGAGACACGCATTGGCGTGGGCGCTTCTAGCGAGCAGCCGGCTGAAAAAGCCGTCCAGAAGGTCGAGCGCACCGAACCGGCACCGGTATTGCAGGAAACGCCGGTGCGCGCCGCGCAAACCGCCGCCGTTTCCCGTGCATCGGCGACGGCAGACACCGCCGAGCGTCGGCCCGCCGCCGGTCCGGATGGCGTCTCCTCAATGAGCAAGGTGCTGTATGCCGGCGACGACGAGGCAACCGTCCGCGCCACGCAGGCCCGCCCGGTGACGCAGCCCGTCACCACCCAGCAGCAAATCCCGGCCACTGCCCAGCAGCGCACGCCGGAACGGCGCGCCGAAGACGTGCTGGAGCAGAGCCGCCAGCGGGTTCTTGCGACGCAACCCACCCCCACCGCGCAGACCACAACGGCGCAGGCGACAGCCGGCCAGCCCGCGCAGCGGCCAGTGACGACAGCCACGGTCGCCCGGCCGGTAACGCCCGTCACGGACAATGCGGCGCTGGTCAGCGAATTCGAAAAGATTCTTGAGGCCGAAATGGTCGGCAATGCCGCTGCAGCGAGTGCCGCCCGCTCCGTCACGCAAACGCCTGTCACGCAGACCGCCGCCATAACCACACAGGCGACGCCGACGGGCGTGCAAGGCCAACCTGTCGCCAAGAGCCGCGAGGAGACCGAGGCGGAAATGGCCCGACTGCTCGGCGAGATCGCGGCAAACCGCAAGGGCTGATTTCAGCGCGCATCGAATGCGACAGCGTCGTGCACTGCGTTCTCGACGCACCTCAAAGAAAAAGCCGCAGGAAACGATGTGTTTCCAGCGGCTTTTGTTTTTACGGTACACGACAGTCCGAAAACCGGCGGCATCGGAGGCATCCGGTGTTCGATCCTTGTAACGCAAGCCGCAGACCTCCTCAGATCCGCGGAAAACGCCTACTCGTCGCGATACACTTTTTCCCGACGCTCATGGCGCTCCTGCGCCTCGATCGACAGCGTTGCGATCGGGCGGGCGTCGAGACGCTTGAGGCCGATCGGTTCGCCGGTTTCCTCGCAATAGCCGTAGGTGCCTTCGTCGAGGCGCTGCAGCGCGGCATCGATCTTGGAGATCAGTTTGCGCTGGCGGTCGCGAGCCCGAAGCTCGATGGCACGGTCGGTTTCCGAGGAGGCCCGGTCCGCGAGATCCGGGTGGTTGGCGCTTTCTTCCGCCAGATGATCGAGGGTTTCGCGCGCTTCGCGCAGGATGTCGTTTTTCCAGGCGTTCAACTTCGCACGGAAGTAAGCGCGCTGGCGTGCATTCATGAATTCTTCGCCCTCATCGAGGACGAAACTGCTAAGATCGATCTTCTCACTCAACGCGATTCTCCTGAAGAACATCTCAAGGCGCGCTGTATATCCCCACGGGTAACGCGATTCAAGCCTGTCGGGACTTACCCACGGTTTTCGCGCATGCCTTAATTTTAAACCGTGCCAGACTAATATTTCATCAAGATTACAACGGGATGGCAAAACCGTTCCGCTAGAGGCCCCAATTCGACGGCCGCCCACCCTCGAGAACGCTGCCTTCGCGATGGGCTTTCACATCCATCTGCCCTCAATTCAGGCACAGGATATTTGTTCCTAAGACGGATCATGTCCCCGTTTTCTTTCCCGAGCCTGTTCAAGCGGCCGGATTCAGATTTATTTTAGCAAGTCGTGCTTCCCTTCATCGTGGGGCAGGAGCGCGTTTTGATGTTTCGCAATTTGAGGGCATTTCTGACAATCGAGGCCGGTGATCCGGAATTGGTTCAGGCGCAGCTTGCCGCTTTCACCAAGCAGGTGCCGCTGCTCTATTTCATGCTGGTGACGAACACGGTCGCGCTGACCGTGACCCATTTCCACGCCGCGCCCGCCCTCCTGACGCTCTATATCCCCTCCATGCTCTATGCCGTCAGCCTGTTCCGGCTGGTGCACTGGTGGTTCAGCCGCCACAGGCGCTATACGCATGAAGAGGCGACCGGCCGCCTGCGCTCGACCTATCGCCTCACCGCTCTGCTCGGCGCCGGTTTCTGTGCCTGGTCGCTCAGCCTCTATCCCTATGGCGATGCCTACCAGCAGTCCCATGTCGCCTTCTACATCGCCAACACCGTCATCGGCTGCATCTTCTGCCTGATGCATCTGCGCGCCGCGGCACTTGCCTTGACCGTGATCGTGCTCGGCCCCTTCACCATCTTCTTCGGCACCACGGGCAATCCGGTTTTCACGGCGCTGGCGCTTAACGTCGCTCTCGTCACGGTTGCCATGGTGTTCATCCTGTTGACCTATTACCGGGATTTTCGCGCCCTCATCCAGTCGCAGAAGGAGCTGACCGCCCGTCAGGCGGAAACCCAGCGCCTCAGCGACGAAAACCATCGCCTCGCCAATCTCGACAGCCTGACCAACCTGCCGAACCGCCGCCAGTTCCGGGCCGAGCTAGAAATGCGCCTGGCGCTTGCTCGGAAGAACGGCACGAGCCTCGCGCTCGGCCTCATCGACCTCGACGGCTTCAAGCCGGTCAACGACACGTTCGGCCACAGCATCGGCGACAAGCTCCTGATCGAGGTCGGCGAGAGGCTGACCGCCTTTGCCGACTGCGACATCCTCCCGGCCCGCCTCGGCGGCGATGAATTCGGCCTCATCTTCGAAGGGAAAGCCGGGCCGGATCACCTGAACGCGCTTGGCGACAGGATCTGCGCGGCCTTGCAGGAACCCTATGTCTTTAGCGAGCAGACGGCGCGCGTCTCCGGCTCGCTCGGCATCGCCATTTTTGGCGACGCCGGCACCACCGCCGATCGCCTCCTCGATTGCGCTGATTTCGCGCTCTATCTCGCCAAGCAGAATTTTCGCGGAACGACCGTCGTCTTCTCCGCCGAGCACGAGGCGGAGATCAACGAGCAGGGCCGCATCCAGCAGGCCCTGCGCGCCGCGGATTTCGAGGCGGAAATGTATCTCGCCTTCCAGCCGATGGTGGATGCCGATACCAACGGCATCTCCGTCTATGAAGCGCTGGCCCGCTGGAAGAGCCCGACCATCGGCACCGTTTCGCCCGGCGTCTTCATTCGCGCCGCCGAGCGGGCCGGTATCATCGGCAAGCTCACCGAGGTGCTGATGCGCAAGGCGCTGGAAGCGGCGAAGACCTGGCCGGATCATATCCGCCTCTCCGTCAACCTCTCGACGCGCGATGTCGTCTCCAACAAGACCGTCGATGCCCTGCTGGACATCATCGCCGAAAGCGGCATCGATCCGGCCCGCCTCGATATCGAGGTGACGGAAACCGCCGTCATGCGCAATTTCGCGCTTGCCGCCGAAAATATCCGCCGCTTCGCCGAGCGCGGCATCGGCGTAGCACTCGATGATTTCGGCACGGGCCATTCCAGCCTCAGCTATGTGCACAAGCTGCCGCTCACCAAGATCAAGATCGACCGCAGCTTCATCGTCGACATCGCGACGAACGAACTTAGCCGCAGCATCGTCAAGACCATCGTCGACCTCTCGCGCAATGTCGGCTGCGTCTGCGTGGTCGAGGGCATGGAAACGGCCGAGCAGGTGGTGGCGCTGCGCGCACTCGGCTGCCGCATGATGCAGGGCTATTACTTCGCCCGGCCGCAGAGGCTGGAGGATACGCTCGCCTATCAGGCGACGTCGGAGATGGTCCTCAACCCGGTCCTGCGCAAAACCGGTTGATCTTTGCCGCGAGGAAAGACATGAAAGTCTGGACGCGGCGCGAATGTCCAGCCGCAGGCGATGGAGGACAGACTTGGCATCTTTCGGCGCACCGGCCTTCCGGCTCTATCTCCTCCGCCACGCACGCGCCGCCTGGGCCGACCCCGGCAAGACGGATTTCGACCGCACGCTCGACGATGACGGTTTTGCCGAGGCCGAGGTGATCGCCGAGGAGGCGGCCGACCAGGGCTACAGGCCCGATCTCATCCTATCCTCCACCGCCGTGCGCTGCCGCCAGACCGCCGAGCCCTTCCAGCGCACCGTGAGCGAGGAACTGTCTATCGATTATATCGACTCGCTCTACTCGGGTACGATCGAGACTTATGCCGAACTCGCCTTCGCCGGGCGGCAGGAAACCTCCGTCATGATCGTCGGCCACAATCCGATGATCGAGGAGTTCTTCCACCGCCTCGTCGGCAAGGAGATCGCGGAAACCGCGGCCCCTTTCGGCTATCCGACCGCCGGCCTTGCGATCCTCGATTTCGACACGCGCCCGACGGAAGAGAATTATACTGGCGCCTGCCTTGCCGGCTTCATGACGCCGCGCGCCGCACGCTGAGAAACCGCGGCCTCTTTTATCGCCGGATTTCGGTTCCTATATCGCGATCGATGCTGGAAAGAGACCTTGCCCCCTAGCCTGACCACTTTCACCGATGAGGCCCTGCTCGCGCTCGACGCGCTGACGGGCCGCGCCGCCAATCTTGTCCATCCGTCTATCCGCCTCGGCGTGACGGGCCTGTCGCGCGCCGGCAAGACGGTGTTCATCTCATCGCTTGTGCACAATCTGCTGAACGGCGGCCGCCTGCCGCTGTTCGAAGCGGGCCGCTCCGGCCGCGTCTCGAAAATAAGGCTGGAGCCGCAGCCCGACGATGCCGTGCCGCGCTTCCAGTACGAGGATCATATCCGCGCCCTTGTCGCCGATCGCCTTTGGCCCGATTCGACGCGCGCCATCTCGCAGCTGCGCATCACGCTCGATTACGAAAGCGCCTCCGGCTGGGGCCGGCTGTTCTCGCCCGGAAAACTCTCCATCGACATCGTCGATTATCCCGGCGAATGGCTGCTCGACCTGCCGCTGCTCGCGCAGGATTTCCGCACCTTCAGTGAAAACACCGTGACGCTCGCCGGATCCGGCATCCGCGCCGAGCTTGCCCGCGACTGGCTGGCGCTGTCCGGCACGGTCGATCCCGCCGCCGCCGCGTCCGAAGCAACCGCGCGGGCGCTCGCGGAGAGTTTCACAGCATATCTGAAGGCCTGCAAATCCGACGAGCGTTCGCTTTCCACCCTGCCGCCCGGCCGTTTCCTGATGCCGGGCGATCTCGAAGGGTCACCGGCGCTGACCTTCGCCCCTCTGCCGAACCTCGCGAGCGGCAGCCCCGCCAAGGGCTCGCTGCAGGCGATGATGGAGCGGCGTTACGAGGCCTACAAGACCCATGTGGTGCGGCCGTTCTTCCGCGAGCACTTCGCCCGGCTCGACCGGCAGATCGTGCTGGTCGACGCGCTTCAGGCGATCAACCGCGGTGCGGAAGCAGTGCACGATCTGGAGCGGGCACTGGGCGACGTGCTCGATTGCTTCCGCTCCGGCACCAACAGTTTCCTGTCCTCCTTCATCACCCGCCGCATAGACCGCATCGTGATCGCCGCGACCAAGGCGGACCATCTGCACCATGAAAGCCATGCGCGGCTCGAGGCCGTCACGCGGCGGCTGGTCGAGCGCGCTATCGAGCGCATCGGCATGAGCGGCGCCGGTATCGAAGTCATGGCGCTCGCCTCCGTGCGTGCCACCCGTGAGGCAACCGTCAAGCATAATGGCGAGGAACTGCCTGTCATCGTCGGCGTGCCGATGAAGGGCGAAAAGATCAACGGCGAAATCTTCGACGGCGAGAGGAAAACCGCCATATTTCCCGGTGACTTGCCGGAGAATCCGGATTCACTTTTTGAGGCACTTGAATCCCATTCCGAAGGTCTTCTCAATTTCGTGCGCTTCCGCCCGCCGCATATCGAGGAGACCGGCGGCGGCCTGAAACTGTCGGTGCCGCACATCAGGCTCGACCGTGCGCTGCAATATCTCATCGGAGACCGGCTGGCATGACCGACCACCCGCGCAAGCCCGCAGCCTTCTCGCTGCCATCGGATAGCACGGTGCCGCCGGTGCGCAGCGAACCGCGCAAGCCGGCCGCCTTCGACAATGCCGTGACCCTGACGCCGGATGCCGACGATCCCTTCGTCGCGACGACGACGGACCTGCCGGATCTCGTTCCTCCGGTCGCCACACCGCGCCCGCGCCGCCTCACCTTCGGCCGTATCGCTATGGGCGCGCTCAGCCTGCTCCTCTCGCTCGCCGTCGGCCTCTGGGTCGATGCACTGATCCGCGACCTCTTTAACCGCAACGATTGGCTCGGCTATCTCGCTATCGGCGCGACGGTCGTCGCCGTCCTCGCCCTTCTCGGCGTCGTGCTGCGCGAAGCCTGGGGCCTGCGCCGCCTCGCCGCCGTGCAGGATCTGAAGCGCGACGTGACGGAGGCCATCGCCGCGCCGAAGCCGGCGGCAGGCCGCGCCATCGTTGCCCGCCTCGTCACGCTGCTCTCCGCCCGCCCGCAGACGGCGCGCGGCCGCACGCGGCTTGCCGAGACGGAGGGCGAGATCATCGATTCGGCCCATCTCGTCGAACTTGCGGAACGCGAACTGATGGGCCCACTCGACCGCGAGGCGCGCGCCCTCATCCTCGGATCCGCGAAACGTGTCTCCATCGTCACCGCCGTCAGCCCGCGCGCGCTGGTCGATCTCGGTTACGTCATCTACGAAAGCAGCCGGCTGGTGCGCGGCATGGCCGAGCTCTACGGCGGCCGGCCGGGCAAGCTCGGCATGCTCAGGCTGATGCGCGACGTCATCGCCCATCTCGCCGTCACCGGCTCGATCGCCATGGGCGACAGCCTGGTGCAGCAGGTGCTCGGCCATGGGCTCGCCTCCAAACTCTCCGCCCGCCTCGGCGAAGGCGTCATCAACGGCCTGATGACGGCCCGGATCGGCATTGCCGCCATGGACCTCTGCCGCCCGATGCCCTTCCGCGCGCTGAAACGCCCGGGTATCGGCGATTTCATCGGCGACCTGACGCCGGGCTCCGGCAACGGCCGGCGCGACGAGACGTGACCGTCTTGCAACACCCCGGTTTTGCGGGACGACAATCCTAGCAAATGATGAACGGCAAGGGCGCTGGAAACCGTCCATTAACCATTTTCGCGCAAATCTCGTCGCACCAAATGAGGCCGAATGGCCATCCCCATCAAGGATCGTTCATGTACCCGCGCACTTCTTTGATCGCCCGCGCTTCCGTAGCGGCCTTCGTTGCAGCCTCCACTTTTGCCCTCCCGGCCTCGGCCGGTACGCGTGACAAGGCGTTCTTCGAGCAGGTCACCGGCAGCTGGTCCGGCAAGGGCGAGATCGTCGCCGGCAAGTACAAGGGCACGAAATTCGCCTGCGATCTGACGGGCGACACCGCACCCGCCAAGGGTGCGGGCATCCAGCTCGACGGCTTCTGCCGAGTCGGCGTCTTCAAGCAGCCGATGTCGGCGCTGATCACCAAGACGGGTGGCACCTACAAGGGCAAGTTCCTCGACGGCGCAGCCGGCAAAGGCCTCGACATCACTTCCGGCCAGGTCGCCGGCAACAAGGTCGTCGTCGGCATCAACCGCCAGAAGCTGAACGGCGCGATGATCGCCCGGCTCGAAAGCGACAACAAGCTCGCCATCACCATCTCGGTGAAGGTCGGGGAGAAGATGGTGCCGGTCATCGGCGTCGCGCTCGACCGCAATCTCGACGACATCGCCGTCGGCTCGATCAAGTAAGCAGGCACCATTCGGAGCCGGCGCTCGCCGGCTCGATGCCCGCGACATCCGCCTCCTGCAACCAGTCGCCGATCGTGCGTCCCGCGACGATGAGATCGCGCGCGACATCCGAAAGCGGCATCAGCACAAAGCCGCGCCCCGTCATGCGCGGATGCGGCAATTCCAGCCGTCCGCCGGACTGCTCCACACCCTCATAGGTCAGAACGTCGATATCGATGGTGCGCGGGCCCCAGCGCTCCTTGCGCTCGCGCTTCATGTCGCGCTCGATGCCGAGGCAAGTGTCGAGCAGCGCCTCTGGCGCAAGCGAAGTCTCGACCAGCGCACAGGCGTTGAAGAACCAGTCCTGATCGGTCTTGCCCCAGGGCGGCGTGCGGTAGAGCCGTGAAACGGCCGTCACACGGCAATCCGGCCGCGCATCGAGCGCGCGCAGCGCTTCGGCCATGGATTGCACGGGATCACCGATATTGCCGCCGAGGCCGAGCGATGCCCGGCGGAAGATTTCAGACGACATGGTCGACGGTCACCTGAACGTAGTCCAGCACACCAGGCACCGGCGCGTTCGGCTTGCGCACCGTGATGCGGGCGCGAAAAATCTGCGGGAAGCGGGCGCAGAGCACCGTGGCGATCTCCTGCGCCAATGCTTCGATGAGATAGCGGCGCTGGCCGGTAACGATCTTCTCGATCTCCTGAAAGGCCACGCCGTAATCGACGGTCGATTCGATGGCATCGTCGGAGAGCGGTTGCGAGGGGCGCACTTCGAGTTCCGCATCCACGAAGAAGCGCTGGCCCAGGAACTCTTCCGCGTCATGCAGGCCATGGCGGGCGAAGAAGGCGCAGTTCTTGAGCGTGATCGTGTAGGTGGTGGTCATGGTTTTTCCTGTCTTGCTGTGGTCAGGCGCGTTCTTCGCGCGCCTTCACCGTGCGCTTCGCCTCCAGCATAGCATCCGCCATGGCAAGCGCATCCCTGTTGATTGCGACATCGTGCACCCGAAACACCGCCGCGCCTGCGACACGCAGCAGCGCCGTCGTCGCCGCCGTGCCGACATCCCGCTCCGCCGCCTCGCGGCCCGTCACAGCGCCAACGAAGCGCTTGCGCGACGTGCCGGCCAGGATGGGCAGGCCGAAACCGAAAAGCTCGCCGAAACGCGCCATCAGCTCGAGGTTTTCCTCCATATCCTTCGCAAAGCCGAAGCCGGGATCGAGCACAATCGCATCGCGGGCGACACCGGCCTCACGGGCGATCTCCAGCGAGCGGCCAAGGAAGAGATACTGGTCCTCGACCACGTCGGGCCTTTTCTCGCGGTCGCGGCCGGTATGCATGATGCAGAGCCCCGCCCCCGTTTCAGCCGCGACGCGGGCGATATCCGGCTCGCGCTGCAGGCCGTGCACGTCGTTGACGATATGGGCCCCGGCAGCGACGGCAAGCCGCGCGGTCTCGGCGCGATACGTATCGACGGAGATGATGGCATCCGTTGTACCAGCCAGCGCCTCGATGACGGGCAGGATACGCTCCTGCTCCTCGGCGGCCGAGACGCTGGCCGCCCCCGGCCGGGTCGATTCGCCGCCGATATCGATGATCACAGCCCCCTGTTCCAGGCAGAGGATCGCCCGTGCCACCGCCGCATCGGCGCTGTCGAACTGGCCGCCGTCCGAAAAGGAATCGGGCGTGACATTAACGATCGCCATCAGGATGCCACGCGGGCCGAGCTCCAGATGCCGGCCATGGGCGAGCGCCCAGCGAAAGGGATCGAACGGCGAGACCATGGCGGTTTCCTTCGCGATTAACCAGCGTTCCCGAAAGGGTGTTGCGCTCGCCGAGCCTATGCCCCAAGCTTAAGGGAAGTTCAACCGGCCTCTGGCCGGCACTGCGTCGGGTCCCTTCGATTGCAAAGCCCCGATGGCGAAAGGAATGCTGATTAGAATGAAGACCATCGCTCGCCTGATGGCCGTTGCCGCCCTCGCCACCGCCGCTTTCCAGCCCGCTGCCGCCGAGACGATCGCCTCGAAATCCTTCGCCTATTTCTCCATCGGCGGACGCACGGCGGCCGAACTCGACGAGGAACTGGGCAAGCGCGGCCCGGTTATGAAGCATTCCGGCTCGCGCCATCCCGGCGCAACCCGCATCAAGTGGGGCGGCTCGGTCACCTATGTGCGCCGCGGCGGCAAATGCGCGGTCGGTGACGTCAAGGTGACGCTCTCCACCCAGATCATCCTGCCCAAGTGGAAGAACCGCAAGCGCGCCACCGCCTCGCTCGCATTGATCTGGGATACGCTCTCGGCCGATATCAAGCGCCATGAGGAGCGCCACGCAGAAATCGCCCGCATGCATGCCCGCGCGCTGGAGAAGACGCTGAAGACGTTGCGGCCGGAAAACGACTGCGAACGCATGCAGGCCCGTGTCGACCGGGCAACGGCGGACGCCGTTTCGAAGCACGATGCCGACCAGGCGCGTTTCGACCGGGTCGAATCGAAGAGCTTCAACGACCGCATGATGCGTCTTCTCACGCACCGGCTGAAGAGCCAGGCCGAATAAGCTTACGCGGCCACACAGGTATTCCTTGAGAAAGCCTTAATGCAACGGGACCGGAGCAAGGACCCGCGTGCTTCCATCCATGAAATGAATGGTTAGTTTTAGCGATAGCGCAATTCCGCAAATCACCGTACTTTCATAATCAACAGTGAACGGGAAGAGGCATTTCCTTCCCGCAGTTGCATGAAACGGTTTGTAACAGGTTCTCCTGGCGCGTCCTTATCTCAGCAGCAGGTGTCTCCTCCCTCTCCTCGCTGCGATGCGCCCTACTGGCCTCGCTCGTCCTGATCGACCGGCGAGGCTCTTTTTTTCTCTTCTATTCTTTGGAAAGACACGGACGAACGATTTTCTTCTTTGCGGAAGAGAAGATCGCGAGACGCCTACATGTCTTGCGGCCTGTGAAGAAAAGCAATCACGCAAAAGGGCGACACCGCAACGGTGCCGCCATTCAAGCTCACCTTCGGTGGGTGATGTCAGGCCTGGCGTTCCGGCACGTGAACCACGAGCCCGTCGAGCGCATCCGACATCTTGATCTGACAGGAGAGCCGCGAGGTGGGGCGCACCTCGTAGGCGAAGTCCAGCATGTCCTCTTCCATCGCTTCCGGCGGGCCGACGGTGGCGCTCCAGGCGTCGTCGACATAGACATGACAGGTGGCGCAGGCGCAGGCGCCGCCGCATTCCGCCTCGATGCCCGGCACGGAGTTGCGCACGGCGTTTTCCATGACCGTGGAGCCGTTGGCGACATCCAGTTCGTGGCGCGTGCCGTCGAAGGCGACGATGGTGAGTTTGCTCATGATGGCTTCCGGATTCTCAAGAACTGCCCGAGGCGGGCGACGGGACGGCCGGCGAAGGGGTTTTCACAAACGCCGGCTTTCCGGCGGACGTTTCCAACAAAACCCCTCTCCAGTCAACATCGCGCGCCGGGCGAGGCCGTGCCCGTCCCGCCGCGCCATGGAGTTTTCCCGCCGCGCCGGGCAGCGACGCTGCCGGCTGCGGTAATCAGCGGCAGAGTTTCAGGATGAAGTTTTCCGCCTCGACGACGGCGGCGGTGACGCCGGCAAGCGCAATCGCATTGATCGGGTTTTCCTCAAGGGCGGCGGCGGCCTTGGCGACCGCATCCGCGCCGACGGACTGGGCGGAACCCTTGAGGCGGTGTGCCACGGCGGCACGCGCCGCCCCCTCGCTCGTCGCCAGTTCCTTCATGCTTTCGCGCGCCTGGCGCGCGAACATCTGCAAGACTTCCAGTTCGAGGGCCTTGTCGCCCATCGTCTGGCGCGCCAGATGGACCAGATCGATCGGACGGCCGTTCGAGGGTCCCATGCCGCCGGCATTGTCGGGAGCCTCGAAGGCGATGTTGAGCGCTGCCATTTGCCAATTTCCTTTATACGCGACGCACGCTTGTTTCGTTGTGATGCACGCAGAAGCCGGATGGAGCCGGAAACCAGTGCCGGCATCCGGCGGGGTCATGGGACATCATTCTGCGGGACCGGCGCGGCTATCCGATTAAAAGAGGGCGCAATATGGGCATGAATCGCAAACTATGGTTAACGGCTGAAAAATTGCCGTTTTCCCTGTTATTCCATTGCGGTACAAAGGCCGCCCGCTTTAACTTCCTGTTAAGTTTCGGGCGAAGGGAGATGGCAATCAATTGTGTGATACAGGCTAATGTGTCACTACGATACGACCGGGATAGTCCCGGTGGATAAGCCGTGCGCGGAGATACTTTACGCCGCGATTTCGGTTTATCGAGCGCATTTGGAATGAACGGCGGCCTGGACGCTGCTTGCCATGAGGGTAAGCAGCAAGACCGGCCACCCACCGGACGGTTCGAAGACGCCTGAGCAGCGGCAGCGCGTATGAGGCCCGTCCCGGAGAATGGTAACGAGGCGTAACCGCATGGCGACGAACAAGTCCAACGAGACGATCGACGAAAAGGCTTTCCAGGCACTGGAAGAGGCGCTGAAGATCGATTTCGACGATCTGACGCCGGAGACGCCCTCGACGAAGGGCGAAGCCAGTTCAACAGCGAAAAAATCGCAGGACAAGCCCGCGACCCGCCCGGCAACGGGCGATACGCCCCGCAATCTGACACCGGAGCCCGCGCCGAAAACCCCGGCTTTCACGCCCGCCAATGACGGTTCGCGCAAATCGCCTGCTGCGATCCTGAAATCGTTGGACGTGCGCTCCAGCCGCTCGTCGATCCGCACGGCCGTGATCGCCTCGATCCTCTGGGTCGTCGGCGGCCTCGGCGTTGCCAACCTGCTTTATGCGCCGAAGATCTGGGAGATCCGCTCGGTCGCCGATCTCGTCGCGCTTCCCGGCGCCATCGGCATGGTCGTCGCCATCGTCATGCCGATCATGCTGTTCTTCGCCTTCGCGATCATGATCTCACGCGCCCATGAACTGCGCAGCGCCGCCCGCTCGATGGCCGAAGTCGCGCTTCGTCTTTCCGAACCGGAAACGGTCGCCACCGACCGCATCATGACCGTCGGCCAGGCCGTCCGCCGTGAAGTGTCGGCGATGAACGAGGGCATCGAGCGCACCATCGCGCGCGCCACCGAACTCGAAACGCTCGTGCATTCGGAAGTGAATGCGCTGGAACGCAGCTATACCGATAATGAAATGCGCGTGCGCACGCTCGTGCAGGAATTGGGCTCCGAGCGCGAAGCCATCGTCAGCCATGCCGAGCGTATCCGCTCCTCGATTTCGGGCGCGCATGAGCAGCTGAAGGACGAGCTCGCCAGCGCCGGCGACAACATCACGCAGCGTCTTGCGACATCGGGCGAAGCTTTCGCCTCCATGCTCGACACGCGCGCCGCCATGCTGATGGAAAAGTCCGACAGCGCGACGCAGACGATCGGCGCCATGCTTTCGGCCCGCACCGACAGCCTGCTCTCCACCCTCTCCTCCTCGGGCCTGGCGCTCGCCAACGAGTTCGACGCCCGCCTCGATCATCTGACGAAGAACCTCGATTCCCGCGGCCGCGACCTGCTGCAGCAGTTCGAGACGCGCGCCTCCTCGCTCGACACCAACACCGAGAAGCTGAACGCCGCCCTCAACGAACGTGCCAAGCAGCTCAACGAGACGCTGATCGCCCGCACCCGCGAGATCAGCGAAAGCCTGTCGGTCGGCCAGCATGCCGTCACCAGCGGTCTCGATCAGGTTCTCCAGTCGATGAACGCCGCCCTTGACGAAAAGGGCGCGCAGTTCCGCCAGAGCCTCAAGAACGCCGCCGACGATACGGTGATGGATCTCGACTTGCGCTCGGGCTTCTTCGACGAGCGCTTGCAGGCGACGGTCGGCCAGATCGCCGGCGCTTTCGACAACCGCGTCGAGGAATTCACCCAAGCCTTCGACCAGCGTGCCGGTTCGCTCGATTCGAAGCTGATGGAAAGCCTCGGCCGTATCAACGAGACGGTCGCCAGTGGCCGCGACGCGATCGACGGCCTGCTCACCTCCAGCATTGACCGCCTCGGCAACACGCTGACCGACCAGTCCTTCGCTTTGGCGACGACGCTTGCCACCAGCCAGGAAGTGCTCGAGAGCGCCGTTTCCGGCCATGCGGACGCCATCAACAGCGCCGTCACCGGTGCCCATGAGCGTGTCGCTGCGGTGCTGTCTGAAAAGTCGGCGGCCCTGCTCGGCGGCCTTTCCGATGTGCAGAACCGCATCGAGAGCGGTTTTGGCTCCCGCGCGGATGCGTTGGCGGAGAGCATTTCGGGCAGCGAACGCCGTCTGACGGAAGCGCTCGACAACCGCGGCACGGCAATCGCCACGGATATCCAGGCCGCCCAGGTCCGCATGGAAGAAGCGCTTGGCGCGCGCGCCGACGAGATCACCTCGACGATCGCCGCCAGCCACAACCGTCTGGACAGCGCGCTGACCGAACGCACGGCCGCCCTTTCGGCCATGCTGAACGAGACCGGCAGCCAGCTCGAGCAGTCGGTCGGCTCCGCCGCCGGCCGCGTCGAAAACGCGCTGACGGGTGCCGCCCGCCAGATCGACGACGTCATCACCGGCCGCACCGCCAACCTCGCCTCTGTCCTCTCCAACAGCGCCGGCGCGATGCAGTCGTCGATCGACGCCGCTGCAAACCGCGTCGAGACCGTGCTGACCGAAGGCAGCCGTGAACTTGGCGGCGTCCTCCATGGTCAGGCCGCCGAATTTGCCGAAGCCTTCTCCGGGCGCGCCGCAGAGATCGCCGAAGCCCTGTCCGGCCGCGCCTCGCAGCTTGCCGGCTCGCTCGTCAACACGCACGAGCAGATCCGCGCCACGCTCGACGACCGCATCAACGCGATCAACCTCGCCATAACAGACGGCAACAAGCAGCTCACCGATACGCTGAACGAGCAGGCCACCAATATCGGCACCTCGATTGCCACCTCGGCCGGCATGCTGGAAATGTCGCTGGAGCAGCACGAGGAGACGCTGCGCCGTACCATCGACGGCAGCGCCGCCCTGCTCGATCACCGCGTGCGCGAAAGCGCCGGTGCGGTTGCCGAGCGCCTTGGTGAAACCACGGCAAAGATCGCCGAGGCCGCCGATGCCTTTGGCGCCCGCATGGAAACGACGGTCGACAGCGTCGCAAACCGCTTCGACGCCACCGGCAGCCGCCTGGAAGAAAACCTCGGCAAACTGGAAGCGCGCATCGAACAGAGCGTCGAGCATGTCTCGGGAACCGTCGATACCGCAGGCAGCCGTATCTCCGACACGCTGTCCGAGCGTCTGGTCGATCTCGACCGCGTCGGCAGCGACGTGTCGCTGCGCGTCTCCGACGCCCTCTCGCGCCCGATCGCCGAAGTCGATCGCATCGGCGACGAGACCACGGCCCGCATCGCAGCGGCGCTGGCCGGCCGCGTCGGCGATATCGAGCGCGTCAGCGCCGATGCCGCCAGCCGCATCGAGGGGGCCCTTTCCGGCCGCCTCAGCGATATCGAACGCGTGACGACGGAAGCCGCCGAACGCATCGACAGCACCCTGACCGGCCGCGCGCTCGAAATCGACCTGATCGCCGAAAACGCCGCCCAGCGCATCGATGCGTCCCTCTCCGGCCGCGCCTCCGAAATCGAGCGCATTGCCGGCGATGTCGCCCAGCGCATCGACCTCACGCTGTCGAGCCGCACCTCCGACCTGGAGCGTGTTGGCGGCGACACCGCGGAGCGCATCGAGAACGTACTCTCCGGCCGCACGGCCGAGATCGAACGCATTGCCGGCGACGCCGCGGCGCGTATCGACCTCACGCTTTCTGGCCGTGCATCGGATATCGAACGCGTTGCTGGTGCTGCCGCAACACGCCTCGACGGCGCGCTTGCTGAACGCGCAAATGAAATCGCCCGCGTGACCGGTGAAGCGACGGACAAGATCGAAGGCACGCTCACCCAGCGCGCCGGCGATATCGAACGCGTCTCCACCGAAGCCTCCGAGCGTATCGCTGCGACCATTGACGAGAAGACCGGCCGCATCGAAGAACGCCTCAGCACAATGGACCGGGCGCTCACCATCGGTCTCGACGGCGTCAACCGCACGATCGACGGCAAGGCCGCCGGCCTTGCCCAGACGCTGCGTGAAGCCGTCTCCCAGGCCGCCCAGGACATGGATGCCGAAGCCGTCCGTTCCGCCCAGTCGCTGGCCAAGACCGGCGAGGAATTCGCCCATCTGTCGAGCTCGCTGCGCGGCGCGGTTTCGCGTGCGGCTCAGGAAATGGGCGTCGAAGCCCAGCGTGTCGCGGAAACCATCGCCAAGACCGGCGACGAATTTGCCGAAAACCTCTCGGCCCGCAACGAAGCCTTCACCCGTGCAGTGGACGAGACAACATCGGCGGCTGTTGCCCGCTTTGCCGAAACGGAAAACCGTCTCGCCAGCCAGGCGCAGTCGCTGCGCACCGGCCTCGGCGACGTCGAGAAGGCGCTGGAAGCACGCGGCGCCTCGATCCGTTCGACGCTCGACGACCGCACGCGTGAACTCAACTCCATGCTGGCGAGCCGCACGGAAGAACTGTCGCGCCTCATCAACGAGGAAGCCCGTCCCGTCATCGACGACTATGCCGCCGTAGGCCGCGAGGCTGCCGAGCGTATCACCGGCGTCAGCCGTGAGGCCGTCGAACGGATGGCCGGTGTGGGCCGCGAAACCGCCGAAAGCATCAGCAGCGTCGCCCGCGACAGCGCCGAGCGCCTGCGCAACGAGAACGCCGCGTTGATCAACGCCATCTCCGCCCGCACGGCCGATACGCTTGCCGCGATCTCCAGCCGCACGGAAGAAGCGGCCGGCGCGATGCGCGACATCGAGAGCGGCCTTGTCGCCAATGTCGAAGGCCTGATCGCCCGCCTCTCCGAAAGCAACGGCGCGATTGCCGGCCTCGTCGACTCCGCCAGCCAGACGCTCGGCGCCATCGACGGCCGCCTCACCAGCACCTCGGAACGCTTCACCACCTCGGCCGAGCGCGCCGCCGAGATGGTCGCCACCACCTCGCGCCTGCTCGAAGGCAAGGTCGATCGCCTCTCCGACATTTCGGCCGGCACGCTCTCGCAGATCGGCGGCATCGTCGGGCGCTTCGAGGATCACTCGAAGATCCTGTCGCAGGCCTCCGACCTGCTCGCGGCCGCGCAGTCCAACCTCGTCTCGACGCTGGAAGAGCGTCAGGACGCGCTGCGTTCGCTCTCCATCGGCCTCGTCCAGCGCTCGGAAGAGATCGAGAAGACCATGCAGTCGCTCGAAGGCATGGTCGAGGGTGTCTTCACCCGCGCCGAGGAACGCTCCAACCTGATCGCCGGCAATCTGCGCGGCGGCATCCAGAGCTCGTTTGCCGAAGTCGGCCGCATCCTCGGCGAAACCGAGAAGCGCGCCGAAGCTGCGGCCAACACCCTGCGCGATCAGCTGGTCAAGGCCGGCGAGGAGGCGGGCCAGTCCGTCGAAGGCGCCTTCGTTCGCGCCGAGGAGCGGACCAAGGAAGTGGCGAACCGCCTGCGCGGCAGCGTCGGCGCCTCGCTTTCCGATGTCGACCGCCTGCTCTCGGAATCCGGCAAGAAGTCCGAGGCCGCCACGACCGTCATGCGCGAATCCATGCGCGAGGCCGTCGAGGAAGCCATCGGCAAGTTCTCCGG
>NZ_JBLZPH010000115.1:0-2612 GCF_049199205.1 Shinella sp. M31
TCCCGCTCGAGGTCGGCATCGCCACCTCGACCCATACCGATGCGTCTGGCGGATCAGAAGCGCCAGTGTTGAACGGAAACCCTGGGCCAGTCATCAACCGTTTCGCTGGGCACTATCGCGGCAAGGTTTTGGCGAGCAGCCGGACGCCGTCCGGAATGTTCCGCGCCGGCATCGAGGCGTAACCGAAGACGAAGCCGGCGCGGCGCTCCGTCGCCAGCGAGAACAGCCGAGAGATCGGATAGATGCCGATACCCGCTTCCCGCGCCGTGGCCGCGAAGCTTTCCTCGTCGTGGGCCAAAAAATCGTTGAACCAAACAACGACATGCAGGCCGGCGGAGGTTCCGACGATCTCGACCCGAGCGCCGAAATATTCGGTCATGGCGTCAAGGAAGGCGGTGCGCCTTTCGGCGTTCATCCGCCGCATCTTGCGGACATGGCGCTCATAGGCGCCGGATTCGATCAGCGACGCAAGCGCGTCCTGTTCGAAGGTGGCGCTGTGCCGGTCGGCGATCTGCTTGCACCGGACGAAGGGCTCCACGAGCGCTTCGGGCAGCACCAAATAGCCGAGGCGCAAGGTTGGCGACAGCGTTTTCGACACCGTGCCGATATAGATAACCCGCCCACGGCCGGACAGATACAGCGGAGGGATCGGCCGCACGTCGTAGCGATATTCGCCATCATAATCGTCCTCGACGACGAGGGCGTTCGCGGCCTCGGCCCACTCGATCAGCGCGCGACGCCGCCCGGCGGAAAGCACTCCTCCCAGCGGAAACTGATGGCTCGGCGTGACAACCGCAAACGAATATCCATGCGGGGCGGGCAACCGACCGGTCTCTATCCCGTCCCCGTCGCACGGGACAGGCGTCAGTTCCGCGCCGAGCGTCACGAAGACGTTTCGGGCCATCGCATAACAGGGTTCCTCGATCAGCACCTTACCGCCGGGATCGACCAGCACGCGCGCACAAAGGTCCAGCGCCTGCTGCGAGCCGTTGACGACGACGATCTGGTCGGCCTCGCATCGAATGCCGCGGGCGCGCCAGAGATAGCCCCGCAACGCCTGCTGCAATGCGAGGCTTCCCGCCGGGTGGCCGTAGCCGAGCCGTTCGCGGCGGGCGACGATGGCGGCGGTCATGGCCTTGCGCCAGGCAAGTCTCGGAAAATCATCCGGAGCGACGTCGCCATAGCGGAAGTCATATTTCAATCCACCTGCTGCACCCGGAAAGTGGACTGGCATTTCCATCGCGCGCGCGGCGTAGGCTGAAAGAGGCCGGGAAGGCGCGCCGGTTGTCGGCGACGGCGCAGCCTCGCTGCTGGCGATATTGCCGGCGACGACGGCCTTGGCACCCTGACGCACCAAGACATAGCCTTCAGAGATGAGCTGGTCGAACGCCGTCGTCACGGTCGTGCGCGAAACGCCGAGTTCTTCCGCCAGCGCTCGCGTCGATGGCAACCTGTCGCCCGGGGCATAGACACCGGTAGCGATCTGCTCGCGCAGGCCAAGATAGATGCCGCGCGCCGTTCCCGCCCGGTATGTGTCCCGCTCCGACTGGACCATGCTTTCTCTCTCAAACTGGCACTCCAACTCATACCAGTTGCCTGCGATAAGCAAGCCAAGTCAAGGGCACGACTCCCCGTACATAGAGAATGGAGACGGAAACGAATGTTCGACCTGCCTGCGATCGACGAGCGCATAAAGACCATCGCGTCGGGCTTCAGGGCAATGAGCGTCCTCGTCGACGTCACCGCCGCCTCCAAGGGTGAACTCGATCCGGATATCCTCGCCAGTGTCTGCGCCTTCGTCATCGATGGCGGCCCAAGCTGGGCTGATGCTCATTTGGCAAGCTGGGCGGAAACCTATCAGCGTTTCGGCGCAAAGCCGAGCCGGACTCCCTGTTCGGCGCAGGCATTGCGCAAGCGTGTGCTGAAGGATGGCCGCCTGCCGGCGATCAATCCGGTGGTCAATCTCTACAATGCTGTCAGCCTGCGCTACGCCATTCCGGTCGGCGGCGAAAATGCCGATGCCTATGCCGGCCGGCCGCTGCTGACCATTGCCGACGGCACCGAGGCTTTCGACACCGTGATGAATGGCGAAGCCGTTGTCGAGAATCCAGAGCCGGGCGAAGTCATCTGGCGCGACGAAATCGGGGTGACCTGCCGCCGATGGAACGGGAGGCAGGGCGTCCGCACGCGGCTGGAGAATGCGTCCGGCCGGATGTGGTTCGTTCTCGAAAGCCTGGAAACGATGCCGGAGGAGACGCTGCGCGACGCGACGACGATGCTGGTGGAAGGATTGAATGCGCTGATGCCGGGAAGCGTCATCTCTTCGGCTATAGTGGGATGGCCTGAACCAAAGCGCGGCTCTTGAACGGATACGAACCAACAACCAACCCTAATCTATATAGTAGCCCGCTCCGTTAAATGATCCCAATCATCACATATTCGGATAGACCGGTCCCTCACCCCCTTGCGGCGGCACCCAGTTGATGTTCTGGTTGGGGTCCTTGATGTCGCAGGTCTTGCAGTGCACGCAGTTCTGCGCGTTGATGACGTAAACGTCCTTGCCGTCCTTCTCCACCCACTCGTAGACGCCCGCCGGACAGTAGCGCGTCGAG
>NZ_JBLZPH010000116.1:0-4420 GCF_049199205.1 Shinella sp. M31
ATTCGACGCCTTCCTTGCCCAGAATGGTGGTGAACAGGCCGACAAGATCCGACGCGCCGATGCGGCGCAGGTCGAAACGCTGGCAGCGCGAGAGCACGGTGATCGGAACCTTGCGGATTTCCGTCGTCGCGAAGATGAACTTCACATGCTCCGGCGGCTCTTCGAGCGTCTTCAACAGGCCGTTGAAGGCCTGCGTCGAGAGCATGTGCACTTCGTCGATAATATAGACCTTGTAGCGCGCCGAAACCGGGCGGTAGCGTACCTGCTCGATGATCTCTCTAATGTCGTCGATGCCGGTATGCGAGGCGGCGTCCATTTCGATGACGTCGACATGGCGGCCTTCCATGATCGCCTGGCAATGTTCGCCGGGGATGCGAAGGTTGATCGTCGGCTTGGCGATCTCGGGGGTCTTGTAGTTCAGCGCGCGGGCGAGGATGCGGGCGGTCGTCGTCTTGCCGACCCCGCGAACGCCCGTCAGCATATAGGCTTGGGCGATACGGCCGGTCTCGAACGCATTGGTCAGCGTACGGACCATGGGCTCCTGGCCGACCATGAGATCCGAAAAATCCTTCGGCCGGTACTTTCGCGCGAGAACGCGATATGCGGCGGGCTTTTCAGTGGACGGTTTGGAGGTTTCGTCGCTCATCGACCCTGCCGTTATTCAAATGTCTGTCCCGACAGGACGGCCAGAAGCAGGACGGTAAGGTGGGAGGCTGGCACGATGACCCGTGCCGGAGCTCGTTGGGGCTGCTTCCTTCCGGACCTGACCCGGTTGGCGAGTGGCTCGTCCACCACCAACCTCCCGTCCCCCATATCGGCAATATTCCATCCGAATGCAAGCGCGGCTTACAAAAAACTGTTGGAGGGAAATCGGGCGCGTGGCATTTATCGTTGATAACAGCATGCGGGAGAGCCGATGAGCGATTTTCGACCCGACGACCGGCTGGCGCGCGACAGCGATCTCCTGACGAAGATCGGCCTGTGCGAACTGCGCCTGATGAAGGACAGCCGCTGGCCCTGGCTGGTTCTGGTGCCGCAGCGCCCCGATGTCAGCGAAATCTTCGATCTCACGCCGCTCGACCAGACCATGCTGACCTTCGAGACGACGCTCGTCGCCGAGGCGCTGAAATCCGTGACGGGCGCCACGAAGATCAATACCGGCGCGCTCGGCAATATCGTGCGCCAGCTTCATGTCCATGTCATCGCCCGCAGCGAGGGCGATCCCAACTGGCCCGGCCCCGTCTGGGGCTTCGGCACCGCCGAGCCGCGCTCGGCCGAGGAAACCAAGGCCTTTTCCGCCAAGCTTTTGGACGCAATGACCCCATGAAGCCTTCGCTTTTCGACATCTATCGCCCGCATGCGGAACCCAGCACCATGGTGGCATTTGCGGAAAATACGCTCGACCGCCAATCCGAACACCGCGCTGCCGATTGCCTGGAACAGGCCTTCAAGGCGGACAACGTGCATGCCTTCGCGCTCGCCGGCGGCAAGCTCGTCGTCAAGCATGACGAGAAGATCATCGATCCGCTATTCGCGCCCTACGAGCTTGCCGAACTCGACCCGATCCCGGACGAATCCATCCTGCTCGGTTATCTCCGGAACGGCGAGCCGCGGCTGGCGATCCCCGTGCGGGCCGATCCCGACACGCTGCAGGAGCCGCTGAAGGCCACCGACGGGCGCACGCTCTATCGCCAGCAGATGCTCGACGACGACCTGCTCGGCCAGTTCGCCCAGGCCTCCAGCCTGATGACCTGGAACGGCAACAACCGCTTCTGCGGCAAATGTGGCTCGCCGACCCGCTCGGAGATCGGCGGCTATCGCCGGGTCTGCGAGGCCTGCAACCACACGATCTTCCCGCGCACCGACCCGGTCGCCATCATGCTGGTCATCGATATCGAGCGGGACCTCTGCCTGCTCGGCCGCTCGCCGCATTTCCAGCCGGGCATGTATTCCTGCCTCGCCGGCTTCCTGGAGCCGGGCGAGACGATCGAACACACGGTGCGCCGCGAGACATTGGAGGAGTCTGGCATCAAGGTCGGCCGCGTGCGTTACCACGCCTCGCAGCCCTGGCCGATGCCGCATTCCCTGATGATCGGCTGCTACGCCGAGGCGATCTCCTTCGACATCCGCCGCGACGAGACGGAGCTGGAGGATTGCCGCTGGTTCACCCGCGCCGAGACGGCCGAGATGATCGAGCGCAACGCCATGTCCGGCGCCGCACCGGGCACCACCACGCCGCCGCCGAAGGGCGCCATCGCGCACCGGCTGATGCGCGACTGGCTGGACTGGAAGATTTAGAGCATTTTGTTTTGCCGCATTGTCCGACGCCGAAGCGGTCTCGCTTCGGCTGGAAATGCTCAGAAGGCGCTGCGCATCGGATGCGCCCGGTAGGTGCCGAGGATGCGGACCTTCTCCGAGAAGAAGCGCAGTTCGTCGAGCGCGCGGCGCACATGCACATCGTCGGGATGGCCCTCGATATCGGCGTAGAACTGCGTAGCCGTGAAGGTACCGCCGATCTGGTAGCTTTCGAGCTTCGTCATGTTGATGCCGTTGGTGGCGAAGCCGCCGAGCGCCTTGTAGAGGGCGGCCGGGATGTTGCGCACGTTGAAGATAAAGGTCGTGACGATGATCTCGTCCTCGACGCGTTCGGCGACAACAGGCTCGCGCGACAGGACGACGAAGCGCGTGACGTTGCTTTCGGTATCCTCGACATTTTCCGCGATGATCGACAAGCCGTAGAGATCGGCGGCGAGACGTGGCGCCAGCGCCGCCATCGAGCGGTCGCCGGCTTCCGAGACGAGCTTGGCCGCGCCTGCCGTATCGCCTGCGATGACGGGCTTCCAGCCGTTGAGGCGCACGATCTTGCGGCATTGGCCGAGCGCATGGATATGGCTGTGGACCGTGCGCACCTCCTCCTTGGTGACGCCGGGCAGCACCATGAGCTGGAAGCGGATCGGCATAAAATATTCGCCGACGATGTGCAGGCGCGATTCCGGCAGGAGATGGTGGATGTCGGCGACGCGGCCGGCAATCGTGTTCTCGATCGGGATCATGCCGAGATCGGCATCGCCGTTCTCGACAGCCAGCAAGGCATCCTCGAAGGTCTGGCAGGGCAGCGGATCCATGGTCGGAAACATGTCGCGGCTCGCCATGTCGGAATTGGCGCCGAACTCGCCCTGGAAGGCGATGCGGTTGGTCTTCATGGTCATGGCAGGATTCCGATCAGATGGGGTTGGCCGCAAGCATCAGGCGGGCCTTTTCGAGGTCGGCTTGAGTATCGACACCGAGCGGAACGGTGTCAACGATCTCCACATCGATCCGCATGCCGGCTTCGAGCGCCCGAAGCTGCTCCAGTGATTCCCGCTTTTCCAGCGTCGAAGGCTTCAGCGCGACGAAGGCTTCGAGCGCCTTGCGGCGATAGGCGTAGAGCCCGATGTGGTGATAGAGCGGGCCATTGCCATACGGCGCCGTCGCGCGCGTGAAATAGAGTGCGCGCAGCCGGTTTTCGGAAATCGGCGAGCCGACGACCTTCACGACGTTCGGATTGGTCTTTTCGTGCTCGTCCCGGATTTCCGTCGTCAGCGTCGCAATGTCGGTCGCGGCGCTTTCCAGCGGGCGAAGGGCGGCGCGGATTGTTTCCGGGTCGATGGTCGGCAGGTCACCCTGTACGTTGATGATCAGCTCGGCGCGGCCGTCCGGGTCGCTCTTCATGAGCGCTTCGTAGATGCGGTCGGAGCCGGACTGGTGGTCGACGCGCGTCATGACGGCCTCGAAACCGGCCGCGACGACCGCATCGAAGACCGCCTGGTCGTCGACGGCCACCACGACGCGTCCGACATCGGCAGCGGCGGCGCGGCGCGCAACCTGAACAATCATCGGCAGGCCGGCAATATCGGCGAGCGGCTTGCCCGGAAGCCGGGTCGAGGCCATGCGGGCCGGAATGAGCACGAGGGTCTTGTCAAATTTGGCGGAATTCATCGCAGGCCCTTCAAAACCCCCTGGAAAAGTGTCAAAAAGTCTCAGTGCGGGGGCTACAATCACTGTTGCAACGAAGCAGCAAAAGACATAGGTTCCGCGCGATTTCAAGACTGGCCGGTATCAGGTCCGCCGGTCGCTAGGGGAGCGTTTGGATGAACTCTTATGTGAACATGGGCGTGGGTGCCCTGCTCGGCACCGTTTTCGTGTTGATGTCCGTGTCGATCGCTTCTGAAGGCATTTTCCATTCGGGCCATCCCGAAAAGGAAGGGTTCGCGATCGTCGCCGCCGAAGGTGGCGAAGAGGGTGCAGCGGGTGGCGGTGAAGCCGCAGCCGGCACGCCGATCGCGACCCTGCTCGCCAGCGCCGATGCAACGGCCGGCGAAGCCGTCTTCAAGAAATGCGCAAGCTGTCACACCGGGGAGAAGGGTGGACCGAACAAGGT
>NZ_JBLZPH010000117.1:0-31650 GCF_049199205.1 Shinella sp. M31
CGTCGACGGAGGCATAGGCGGTGACGGAGGTCACGCGGCTGAGGTCGACGAGGCTCATCGTCAGCGTCGCCCATTTTTCAGGAAACTGGAGTGCCGACATGGTGCGGGCGCGGCAGGGCGCGCCGGACACTTCCAGCCGAGTCACCAGCCTTGGCGCATTGGGGTTATCGACGATGGAATAATAGGTGTCGGCGCTTTCGCTGCGGTCCGGCTCGGCGCCATCCTCGGAAAGGCCGAGCAGGACGGCATGCGCATCGCGCATTTCGGCATCTGTCGGCACGTCATGCGCTTGTGCTGACGCCTCGCATGCCCAAACAACGGCCAAGCCTGCCAATATCCCTGTGATGCCCCGACCCATGGTCTTTCCTTTTTGGCGGGCACCATAGGGCCGGCCCCGGCCGGCGGCAATGCGGCCGAAGAGCGTATTGCCGCCACAGTCCACAGGCTGTATTTCAAAGCCATGAGCACGCACCACACCTCTTCCCGCCCCACCCTGCCCGTCGCCGGCGAGGATCATGCCCGCCTGACGATCGACCTTTCCGCGCTGGCCGACAACTGGCGCGCCATGGCGCGGCGCTCGGGTGCCGCCCGCACCGCCGCCGTGCTGAAGGCCGACGCCTATGGCATCGGGCTGGAACCGGCGGCCAAGACCTTCCACCATGCGGGTGCGCGCGATTTCTTCGTGGCCACCCCGGCCGAGGGGGCGGCGCTCCGCAGCGTGCTGCCGGATGTGCGCATCTATGTGCTGTCGGGCATGTGGGCCGGCTCCGAACGCCTGTTCTTCGAATTCGACCTGGTGCCCGTCATCGTTTCGGAAGAGCAGCTCGTCGTGTTCATGGCGGCGATTGCCGATGGCGGGGAACTGCCCTGCATACTGCATGTCGATACCGGCATGAACCGCCTCGGCCTGCGTGTCGAGGATGCGCTGGCGCTTGCAAGCGACACGTCGCGTCCCGCAAGCTTTGCGCCGCTGATGCTGCTCAGCCATCTCGCCTGCGGTGACGATCCGGGCCATCCGCTCAATCGCCAGCAGCTCCAGCGCTTCCGCAGCGTCGTGACGGCCTTCGACGACATCGATGCGACGCTCGCCAATTCCGCCGGCATTTTCCTCGGCGAGGACTACCATTTCACGCTCACCCGTCCCGGCATCGCGCTTTATGGCGGCGCCGCCGTCAACGACGTGCCGAACCCGATGAAGCCGGTGGTGACCGCCGAAGCGCGCATCCTCCAGGTCCGCGAGGCGAAGGCCGGCGAGAGCGTCAGCTACGGTGCCTCCCAGGTCTTCACGCGCGACACGCGCATCGCCGTGGCCGCTATCGGCTATGCCGACGGCTACATGCGCAGCCTTTCCGGCTCCGGCGTGCCGCTGCGCAAGGCCAACATTCCCGGCGCCAGCGGCGTGCTGCATGGCCGCACCGTGCCGCTGATCGGCCGCGTCACCATGGACCTCACCCATTTCGACGTCACCGACCTGCCGGCCGGCAGCGTGCGCGCGGGCGATTTCATCGAGGTGTTCGGCCGTCACATGCCGATCCAGGACGTCGCGCTTGCCGGCGGGACGATCGACTATGAGCTGCTGACCAGCCTCGGCCGCCGCTATGAACGCCGCTATGAGGCCGTGAAGAAATAAACGTCGTTCCCGTTTTGTACTATTCGACCATTTCGTGCTAAGGGCTTTCGGAATGATTCCGGAGAGCAAGTCCTGATGGCGAAAGCCCGTACCCAATTCATCTGCCAGAACTGCGGCACGGCGCATAACCGCTGGGTCGGAAAGTGCGAAGGCTGCGGCGAGTGGAACACCGTCGTCGAGGAAGACCCGATGGGCGGCATCGGCTCCGGTCCCGGCAAGGTGCCGAAGAAGGGCCGGCCGGTCGCGCTGACGGCGCTGTCTGGCGAAATCGAGGAAGCCCCGCGCATTCATACCGGCATCGGCGAGCTGGACCGCGCGACCGGCGGCGGCTTCGTGCGCGGCTCGGCCGTGCTGATCGGCGGCGATCCCGGCATCGGCAAGTCCACCCTGCTCATGCAGGCCGCCGCCGCGCTGTCGCGCCGCGGCCACCGCATCATCTATGTCTCGGGCGAAGAGGCCGTGGCGCAGGTGCGGCTGCGCGCGCAACGCCTCCATGCCGCCGAGACCGACGTGCTGCTCGCCGCCGAGACGAACGTGGAAGACATCCTTGCCACCATCGGCGAAGGCAAGCGGCCGGATCTCGTCATCATCGATTCGATCCAGACGCTGTGGAGCGACACGGCGGACGCCGCCCCCGGCACGGTGACGCAGGTGCGCACCGGCGTGCAGGCGATGATCCGCTTCGCCAAGCAAACGGGTGCCGCCATGGTGCTCGTCGGCCATGTCACCAAGGAAGGCCAGATCGCCGGCCCGCGCGTCGTCGAGCACATGGTCGATGCCGTGCTCTATTTCGAGGGCGACCGGGGCCACCACTACCGCATCCTGCGCACGGTGAAGAATCGCTTTGGCCCGACGGACGAGATCGGCGTCTTCGAAATGTCCGACAAGGGGCTTCGCGAAGTCTCCAATCCCTCCGAACTCTTCCTCGGCGAGCGCAATTCGAAATCGCCGGGGGCCGCCGTCTTCGCCGGCATGGAGGGCACGCGGCCGGTGCTCGTCGAAGTGCAGGCGCTGGTGGCGCCCACCTCGCTCGGCACGCCGCGCCGCGCCGTCCTTGGCTGGGATTCGGCGCGGCTTTCGATGATCCTCGCCGTGCTCGAGGCCCATTGCGGCGTGCGGCTCGGTCAACACGATGTTTACCTCAATGTCGCGGGCGGCTACCGCATCTCGGAACCGGCGGCGGACCTGGCGGTCGCCTCCGCGCTCGTTTCCTCGCTTGCCGGTCTTGCCCTTCCGGCCGATTGCGTCTATTTCGGCGAAGTCAGCCTGTCGGGCGCCATTCGCCCGGTGGCGCACACCGCCCAGCGCCTCAAGGAGGCGGAAAAGCTGGGTTTTTCGCAGGCCGTCCTGCCCGCCGGTTCCGCCGATCTGCCCAAGGGCGCCGGTGGCCGCTGGAGCGAGATCGACAGCCTGCCGGATCTGGTGGCGCGCATTGCCGGATCGAAACGCGCCCTCAAGCGGGAAGACGAGGACGTCTGACGGCCTTCGATACGCATAAAGCCCTGTGGGAAACGCGGGTTTAAGCGTGCCGAACCGGGACGGCAAAGATGCCTTCCGCTAATGTGCGCTCCGCACGGGACGTGGGGTCTGGCGACATTTCGGGTTTGGAGTAGGACGAACATGCCCATCACAATTCTCGACGGTATCGTCATCGGCGTCGCGCTGTTTTCGGCCGTGCTGGCGATGGTGCGCGGTTTCTCGCGCGAGGTGCTTTCCGTCGCAAGCTGGGTGGGTGCCGCGGCAGCCGCCTATTTCCTCTATCCGGTGCTTCTGCCTTACGCGAAGGACTATACGACGAGCGACACGGTTGCGATGGCGGGCTCGGCCGGCGCCGTCTTCCTCGTCGCGCTGATCGTCATCTCCTTCATCACCATGCGGATCGCCGACTTCATCATCGACAGCCGCATCGGCGCGCTCGACCGCACGCTCGGCTTTCTGTTCGGTGCCGCGCGCGGCATCCTGCTCGTCGTCGTCGCCATGCTGTTCTTCAACTGGCTGGTCGCCCCGCAGCAGCAGCCGGCCTGGGTCACCACGGCGAAATCCAAGCCGCTGCTCGACAATCTCGGCGCGCGCCTCATCGCGCTCCTGCCCGAGGATGCCGATGCGACGATCATCGACCGCCTGCGCGGCAAGCCGGCCGACGGCGCGCCGGCAACCGGCGAAGGCGGCACGACGGAAGACCCGGATGCCGGCGCCGGCACGGGCACGGGCGGTACCGACCAGGCACCGGCGGAAGAAACGCCCGCCACGAACGGATAAAAGGATCAGGGGAGCCGCCGCAGCCAAAATTTGACGAAGGCAGGCTCCCCGATTTTTTGGTAGGATAGATCATCAGCCACCGACGCTTCCGGGCCTCGGTGGCAAATGCTTTAGACCATACCCATATGGGCATGGCCTAGGGTGACGAAGACCCCGCGCAACCTCCTAGGTCCCGAGCAAAGGCTTGCAGCAATGAGCGATTTCCTGTTTCCCGGCCGCCACGATGACGATCTCGATGGCGATACGCTTCACGAAGAGTGCGGCGTCTTCGGCATTCTCGGCCATCCGGATGCCGCAACGCTGACGGCGCTTGGCCTGCATGCGCTTCAGCATCGCGGCCAGGAAGCGGCGGGTATCGTCTCCTTCGACGGCAAGCAGTTCCACACCGAAAAGCATATGGGCCTCGTTGGCGACCATTACACAAACCCGGTGACGCTCGCCAAGCTGCCCGGCACCATCGCCGTCGGCCACACGCGCTATTCCACGACCGGCGAAGTGGCGCTGCGCAACGTGCAGCCGCTCTTTGCCGAACTGGAAGTCGGCGGCATCGCCGTCGCGCATAACGGCAATTTCACCAACGGTCTGACGCTGCGCCGCCAGCTGATCGCCGGCGGCGCGATCTGTCAGTCGACCTCCGACACGGAAGTCGTGCTCCACCTCATCGCCCGCTCGCGCTACACGAACACCACCGACCGCTTCATCGACGCCATCCGCCAGATGGAAGGCGGCTATTCGATGCTCGGCATCACCCGTACCAAGCTGATCGCCGCGCGCGACCCCACGGGCATCCGCCCGCTGGTGATGGGCGAACTCGACGGCAAGCCGATCTTCGCGTCCGAAACCTGCGCGCTCGACATCATCGGCGCGAAATTCATCCGTGACGTGGAAAACGGCGAGATCATCGTCTGCGAACTCCAGCCCGACGGCTCGATCACCATCGAGGCGAAGAAGTCGGGCAATGCGCAGCCGGAACGGCTCTGCCTGTTCGAATATGTCTATTTCGCCCGCCCGGATTCGGTCGTCGGCGGCCGCAGCGTCTATGTCGCGCGCAAGAACATGGGCATCAATCTCGCCAAGGAACATCCGGTCGAGGGCGACGTGGTCGTGCCGGTGCCGGATGGCGGCACGCCGGCAGCACTCGGCTATGCCCAGGAAAGCGGCATTCCCTTCGAATACGGCATTATCCGCAACCACTATGTCGGCCGCACCTTCATCGAGCCGACGCAGCAGATCCGCGCCTTCGGCGTGAAGCTGAAGCATTCGGCCAATCGCGCGATGATTGACGGCAAGCGCGTCATTCTCGTCGACGATTCCATCGTGCGCGGCACGACATCGCTCAAGATCGTGCAGATGATCCGCGATGCCGGCGCCAAGGAAGTGCATGTGCGCGTCGCCAGCCCGATGATCTTCTACCCGGACTTCTATGGCATCGACACGCCCGACCGCGACAAGCTGCTCGCCAACCAGTACAACGACGTCACGGCGATGGCGAAATATATCGGTGCGGATTCGCTGGAGTTCATCTCCATCGACGGCCTCTACCGCGCCGTCGGTGGCGAGGATCGAAACCAGGCCCGGCCGCAGTTCACCGACCATTACTTCACCGGCGACTATCCGACGCGCCTCCTTGACAAGGAAGGCGAGACGATGGGACGGAAGGTCTCAGTCATGGCTAGCAACGGATAATTGAAGACATCATGAGCATCGACCTGAACGGCCGCATTGCGCTGGTCACCGGCGCATCGCGCGGTATCGGCTATTTCACTGCCCTCGAACTCGCCAAGGCCGGTGCGCATGTCATCGCCTGCGCCCGCACCGTGGGCGGCCTCGAAGAGCTTGACGATGCGATCAAGGCGGTCGGCGGCACGGCGACGCTGGTGCCCTTCGATCTCGCCGACATGGCGGCGATCGACAAGCTCGGCGGCTCGATCTTCGAACGCTGGGGCAAGCTCGACATTCTCGTTGCCAATGCCGGCGTGCTCGGCACCATCTCGCCGATCGACCATGTCGAGGCGAAGGTGTTCGAGAAGGTCATGAATATCAACGTCACGGCGACATGGCGCCTGATCCGTTCGGTGGCGCCGCTGCTCCTGAAGTCCGATGCCGGCCGCGCCGTCATCCTCTCCTCCAGCGCCGCCCACAAGTGCAAGCCCTTCTGGGGGCCCTACTCCGCCTCGAAGGCCGCCGTCGAAGCCATCGCCCGCACTTGGGCCGGCGAGACGCAGCGCACGGCGCTGCGCATCACCTCCGTCGATCCCGGCGCCACCCGCACCGCCATGCGCGCCCAGGCCGTGCCGGGCGAGGATCCCTCGACGGTGCAGCATCCGTCCGACGTGGCGAAAGCGCTGCTGCCGCTGGTCGCGGCCGATTATGCGGAGACGGGCAAGCTGTTCGACATGCGCCAGGGGCGCCTGGTGGATTATCGTCTGCCGGAGTGACGGCGGCATTAACGCCTAGGGTAGAGGGGGTAGCCGCAGGCAGTCCTCCCCTTATTCCCCCACCACCGTCGTCACCACCACTGAGAGCCCCGGCGCGAGGTATTGCGACAGGTCCTGCCCGTCATCGATGGCGATGCGCACCGGAATGCGCTGGGCGACCTTGGTGAAGTTGCCGGTCGCATTGTCGGGCTTGATCACGCTGAACTCCGAGCCGGCCGCCGGCGAGAACCGCTCGACATGGCCCTTGAGCGTCGCATGCTTGAAGGCATCGACGCGCACCTCCACCGCCTGCCCCAGCTTGATATAGGCAAGCTGCGTTTCCTTGAAATTGGCGATGACCCAGGTGTCGTGCGGCACGACGGCCATCAGCTGAGTGCCGGCGGCAACGTATTGGCCGAGCTTGACGCCCACCTCGCCGACCACGCCGTCGCGCGGCGCGGTGATGACCGTGTTGGAGAGGTCGATCTTCGCCAGTTCCACAGACGCTTCAGCGCCCGCCACAGCCGCACGCAGGGAATCGCGGCTGACAATGATGGTCTGCAGGTTCTGCCGGGTGACTTCGAGATTGGCCTGCGCCTGCGAGACCGAGGCTTCGGCCTGGTCCAGCGTGGTGCGGCTCTGTTCGCGGTCAGCCTGGGTGGCGATGCCCTTGTTGGACAGTTCCTCGACGCGGTTCCAGCTTTCTTCCGCCCGGCGCTTGGCATAGGTGGCGCTGGCAAGGGCGGCCTCGCTGGCACCGATGCTGGCCTTGGCGGCATTTTCCTGCTGGGCGGAGTTGGCAAGGGCGGCCTGCTGGCTGGCAAGCGTGGCCTTCGCCTGCTCGACCTTCTGGCGATAGATGCGGTCGTCGAGCCGGGCGAGCACGGCACCGGCCTTGACGGTCTCGTAGTCCTTCACCGGGACATCGGTGACATAGCCGGCAAGCTGCGGGCTGATCAGGGTGACGTAGCCGCGCACATAGGCATTGTCGGTGGTCTGCACCTCGCTGGAGAACGGCGGCAGCTGCCAGGCATAGGCGACGACGCCGATGCCGACGAGACCGAGGACGACGGCAAGAGCGGTCGCGGTGTTGCGGATATACTGTTTCATGGCATCAACCTTCAACGGCCGCTTCGCCGCTCGCGCGGGTGCTGGCCTCTTTCATATGGACGTAAATTCTGTGGGCGGCGAGCGCGACGGCGGAGGCGACCGCCAGCAGCGCGATGACGAAAAACGCATCGTTATGGGCCAGCACATTGGCCTCGCGCGTCACCTGCTGGCCGAGCAGCGAAACGCCCTCGGCCTTGAGAAGGGCCGGGTCGGTGATCGTGCGGCCATAGGCGGCGGAAAGCTGCGAGACGCGGGTGGCGACCAGGGGATCGGTGAGCGTCATGGCCTGGGCGAGAACGTTCGAATGGAACTTTTCGCGCAGCGTGATGAAAGAGCCGAAGATCGCCGAACCCGCCAGTCCCCCGAGGCTCTGCGTCACCAGGAAGACGACGATGAAGCTCAGGATATATTGCGGCCCCTTGCGCAGCGCCATGACGAAGCCCGAGGCCATGGCCGGCGGCAGGAACAGGGCGCCGCCGACGGCGATCATCGCCTGGCTGAGATACATTTCATGCGGGCGCGTCAGGTTCGTCGCTTGGCTGTCGAGATAAGCGCCGACGCCGATGAACAGCAGGGCGACCATGTGGATGGCCGGTTCACGGCCGGGCTTGATGATCGCCGCACAGACGAGGCCGCCCGCGACCGTCGCCAGCGTCACCACGGTATAGAGGCCGACCAGCTGCTCGTTCTGCAGACCAATGATCTGGAAGAAATTGCCGGCAACGGCCGTCTGCTCGGCGAGCATCAGGCGGAACAGCAAAAGGACGGCGGCGAAATGCAGCACATCGCGGCTGACGAGCCAGCGAAGGTCGATCAGCGGGCGCTCCCGGTTCAGCTCCAGCACGGCGGCGATGGTCAGGGACGCGATCATCACCACCAGCAATTCACCGATCCACTGCGCCTCCAGCCACCAATAGGTGCGGCCGGTGACGAGAATGACGGCAGCCGTTCCGAAACCGATGGCGATGAAGAGATAGCTTATGATATCCAGCTTCTCGATGACTTTCGCGCGCGGCAGTGGCGTCAGCGGCAGGAGATAGATCGCCGCGAAGGCAAGCATGGAAAGCCCGACTTCCAGGATGAGCAGTCCGCGTACATTGCCGAGCGCGATGAGCGGCGGCGAGATGATGCGCGTCAGAGGCGCGGCAAGCGCGATATTCGTGAGGGCCAGTGACAGGCCCACGGTCAGCTTGCGGGCCGGCGTAAACGCCTCCAGCATGTAGAGGAAGCCGAGCGAGGACAGCGGCGCCGCCGCGATGCCGGCAAAGAAGCGCAGCACGAGCGCCGACCGCAGGTCGGTGATGAAGACGTGCAGAACGGTAACGACGAGGAACACGGCGATGCCGAGCTCGGCGAAGTGGCGCAAGCCATACTGGTTGCGGATCTTGATGAGCGCGATCGACAGCGAGGCGTTCGGCGCCATATAGGCGGCCATCAGCCAGACCGCTTCCGCACTCGTCGCGCCGAACGGGCCTTGCAGCTGGGGAATATTGGCGGCGACGAGGTTCATGCCAAAGCCCTGCGTCAGGGCCAGCAGCGTGGAGGCGGCCATATAGGCGGCGGCGCGGGCGGGCGGCATCGGAGGCGGAGCCGGTGGCGGGACGGCCGGTGCCTGCCCGATCGGCTCTTTCGCCTCGTCCTCCTCCCCGCGTGCTTCGGAGGCGGGGACGGTGCTCATGCCTCGACGCTCTCCCGACAGCTGCGGGCGATATTGTCCGCCATGGCCGAGAAGACTTTTACGGTGGTGTGCATGTCGGCGGTGGTGATGCTGTTCAGCACGTCGGCGCGCAGCGAGCGGGCGAGATCCAGCACCTCCTTGGCCACCTGGGCGCCGTGCGGCGTCATGGCGATCTGCTTGGCGCGGCGGTCGCCTTCGACCGACTGGCGCTCGATGAAGCCCTGCTTCTCCATGCCGTCGAGCAGGCGCACCAGCGTTGGCGTCTCGATATCGAGCTCCTCGGCAAGCTCCCGCTGGTTGAGCTGGGCGCCGCGGCCGAGAATGAGAAGCGCGCGGGCACGCGGCAAGGTCAGCCCCCTCTCCTTCACGCGCGCATCGAAAAGCGCGCGCATCTTGCGCTGAACGCGGGAGAGGTCATCGAGCAGGTGTTCGCGGGGATCGTTCGCCGTCATCTTGGTAGTCCAGACATTATTAGCTTGCTATCTATTTGCTTGCTAGTTAGTCGACCTGCACCAAAAAATCAAGCCCTGCCCACGCAGTGTGGGCAGAGCTTTTGGCAGCTCACAAGGATGTGATGGTAGACGGGTCAGTGCCCGTCGTGTTCTTCCGGAAACTCGCTGGCGCCATTGGTCGTGGGCGCCGTCCAGCCCCCGTATTTGCGCTGCCAGGAGCGGGCGCCGAAGGGCAGCGTTGCAAGATAGCCGATGACCGTGATGACCATGGTTTCCCAAGTGAAGCTCATCAGCGTCGCGACATAGAGCACGACGAGCAGGATGATCGGCAATACCAGATCGCGGCGCACCCGGCTGCCTTCCGACTTGCCCGACCAGACCGGCAGGCGGCTGACCAGCAGGAAGCCGATCAGGACGGTATAGCCCGAAGCGAGATAGGCGAAGAGCGGCGTGGGCGCGAGACCGAGGAAACCCACATAGACCGGCAACAGCACCAGCATGGCACCGGCCGGCGCCGGCACGCCGACGAAATATTCCGACTGCCACTTCGCCTTGGTCTCGCGCTCGGCCATGACATTGAAGCGCGCGAGGCGCAGGCCGGCGGCGATGGTGTAGATCAGGGCGGCGATCCAGCCGAAGGAACGCGCCTGATCGAGAATGAAGACATAGAGCACCAGCGCCGGTGCGACGCCGAAATTGACGATGTCGGCGAGCGAATCCATCTGGCCGCCGAACTTCGACGTCGCCTTCAAGAGGCGTGCGATACGCCCGTCGATGCCATCGAGAAATGCCGCGAGCAGCACCATGCCGACGGCCAGTTCGTAGCGGTTCTCGAAGGCGAGCCGGATGCCGGTCAGGCCCGCGCAGATCGCCAGAACGGTGATGACATTGGGGATGATGACGCGCAGCGGGATTTCGCGCAGGCGCGGGCCACGGGCCTCGTCGTTCGGGCCATTCGGCTCATAAGGCGGAAACGGTGTGTCCATCGTTCTTCGCTTCGTTCTCTCTCATCTGCAGCGACCGTCTCAATCCGAGATAGGCCGCTGCGGCGAATGATCAACCGTTCAGCCGCGACGGCTGACGACCGGTCCCTTTGCCGAGCCGAATTCCGCCAGCACCGTCTCGCCGGCAATCGCCGTCTGGCCGAGGCTGACGCGTGGCTGCACGCCCTCGGGCAGGAAGACATCGAGACGCGAGCCGAAGCGGATAAGGCCGAAGCGCTCGCCCGCTTCCAGGCTATCGTTCATCACGGTCCAGCACAGAATGCGGCGGGCCACGAGGCCGGCAATCTGCACGACGCCGATTTCACCATGGGCGCTCTCGATGACGAGGCCGTTACGCTCGTTTTCCTGGCTCGCCTTGTCGAGATCGGCGTTGAGGAATTTGCCGGCGCGATAGGCGACGCGCGAAACGCGGCCACGCATCGGGGCGCGGTTCACATGGCAATTGAAGACATTCATAAAGACCGAGATGCGCAGCATCGGCTGATCGCCAAGCTCCAGCTCGGCCGGCGGCGTGACCATGGCGATGGCGGAAACGCGGCCATCGGCCGGGCTGATGACGAGATCGTCATCCTGCGGCGTCAGACGCTCGGGATCACGGAAGAAATAGGCGCACCAGGCAGTCAGGACGAAGCCGATCCACATCAGCGGCGTCCATAGGAAGCCCAGCAGCACGGAGACGACGAAGAAGGCGGCCACGAACTTCCAGCCCTCCCGATGGATCGGTACCAGGGTGCTGCGTATCGTATCGACCAAACTCATCTTTCGACATCTCCTGATAATTTCACGTCATCGACCTAGCGTGAAATGACGGTGGGGGCAATGTTTTAGGCGGTAAGCGGTACGCAATGGCGAATAGCGAATAGCGAATAGCGAAAAAAGGTTCCTGCCCTATTCGCTATTCGCAATTTCCCATTCGCTCTTTCTCACTCCGCCGCCGGCGCGCCGCGCAGGACCACGCCCAGTTCGTCGCTCTCGCGCACCTGCTTGAGGCGCTCTTCAGCCTGGACGGCCTCGCGCTGGCGGTTCCACATCGAGGCGTAGAGGCCGTCGTCGCGCTGCATGAGCTCGCCATGGGTGCCGCGCTCGGCGATCACGCCGTCCTTCAGCACGATGATCTCGTCGGCCGAGATGACGGTGGACAGGCGGTGCGCGATGACGAGCGTCGTGCGGTTCTGCGAGACGACATCGAGCGCCGCCTGGATTTCCTGCTCCGTGCGCGTGTCGAGCGCCGAGGTCGCCTCATCGAGGATGAGGATCGGCGGGCTTTTCAGGATCGTGCGGGCAATCGCGACGCGCTGCTTCTCGCCGCCTGAAAGCTTCAGCCCACGCTCGCCGACCATCGCCTTGAAACCTTCCGGCAGCTGCCGGATGAAAGGGCCGATCTGCGCGGCCTCAGCGGCGGCCTGAACCTCAGCGTCGGTCGCGCCCGGGCGGCCGTAGCGGATGTTGTAAGCGATCGTGTCGTTGAACAGCACAGTATCCTGCGGCACCATGCCGATGACCTTGCGCAGGCTCTTCTGTGTGACGTCGCGCACATCCTGCCCGTCGATGGTGATTGCGCCTTCCTGCACGTCGTAGAAGCGATAGAGCAGCCGTGACAGCGTGGACTTGCCGGCGCCCGACGGGCCAACGACGGCGACGGTCTTGCCGGCCGGCACATCGAAGGAAATGCCCTTGAGGATCGGGCGCTTGGGATCATAGGCGAAATACACGTCCTTGAAGGAGATCGCACCGTCGGTGACGACGAGGTCGTTTGCGCCCGGCTTGTCCTGCACTTCCTCCTCGACTTCGAGCAGGTCGAACATCTGCTCGATATCGGTCAGGCCCTGGCGGATTTCGCGATAGACGAAGCCGATGAAATTGAGCGGGATGGCGAGCTGGATCAGCATGGCATTGATGAAGACGAAATCGCCGACCGTCTGCGTGCCGGCCTGCACGGCAAGGCCGGACATGACCATCATGACCGCCATGCCGACACCGAAGATCAGTGCCTGGCCGAAGTTCAGCCAGCCGAGCGAGGTCCAGACCTGGGTCGCGGCCTTCTCGTAGCGCTCCATCGACTGGTCGAAACGGCGGGCCTCCATCTCCTCGTTGCCGA
Organism: Shinella sp. M31; assembly: GCF_049199205.1. Taxonomy (NCBI): domain Bacteria; kingdom Pseudomonadati; phylum Pseudomonadota; class Alphaproteobacteria; order Hyphomicrobiales; family Rhizobiaceae; genus Shinella; species Shinella sp. M31. The sequence goes on from NZ_JBLZPH010000117.1 coordinate 12,649, forward strand.
AATATTTGACGGTCTCGAAATTCAGGAGCGAGTCGATCGCCTTCGTATTGGCCTCGGTGTCGCTGTCGTTCATCGAGCGGCGGATGGAGATGCGCCAGTCGGAGGCCCGGACCGTGAACCAGATGTAGAGACAGACCGTGACGGCGGTCACGAGCAGGTACTGGAAGCCGTAGCCGATCCAGAACACGGCGGCCGTCAGCAGGAATTCGATGAAGGTCGGCACGCTGTTGAGGATCGTGAAGCGCACGATCGTCTCGATGCCCTTGGTGCCGCGCTCTATGACGCGCGACAGGCCGCCGGTGCGCCGTTCCAGATGGAAGCGAAGCGACAGGCGATGCAGATGCACGAAGGTGCGGTACGCGAGCTGTCGCACGGCATATTGCCCGACGCTGGCAAACAGCGCGTCACGCAGCTGGTTGAGGCCGGCCTGCAGGATGCGCGCGCCGTTATAGGCGAGCACCAGCATGGCCGCACCCGTCAGGAAGGCCGGCAGCAGGCCCACGACATCGGCCTTGCCGTTCAGCGCGTCCGTCGCCCATTTGAAGAAATAGGGCACGAGCAGCAGCACGATCTTCGAGGCGAGCAGGAAGACCGTCGCCCAGACGACGCGCATCTTCAGATCCGGCCGACCGGACGGCCACATATAGGGCCAGAGGTTCACCAGCGTTGAGAAGGGATTGCTGCTGTCGGCCGAAACCGTCTTTTTCGTCGTCGTCGCCATGCGGCCTCCGCCCGGACCCGTCACGCCCCGGCTCTGTCACTGCTGAACGCAAGTCCGGACGACAAAACGCCCCGATGCTGCACCCAACTTGAAATGAAAATACGGCGCCCGTAGAGGACGCCGTATTCCTGAGATAGGCCCTCGCCGGCCGCTTCGCAACCAGCAGAGGGAAATTGAGAGGCATCAATTGCCGCGAACGTGCTTGCGGTGCATTTCTTCCGCCTGTTCGTCCGTCTCGGCCGTCTTGTCCGGCACGCCGAACACCTGGCCGGGCAAGATGCGGTCGGGATCGCTGATCTGGGCCTCGTTGGCGAGGTAGATCGTGGTGTAGCGCACGCCCTTGCCGTAGATGCGGCGGGAGATCTGCCAGAGCGTATCGCCACGGCGAATAATAACCGAGGTCTTGCTTGCCTTGAGCGGCGCCTGCTCGACGGTCTCCGGCTCCTCGGCAACAGCTTCGCCGCCGTTGGAGACCTTCACGTCGCCACTCTCGGCCTTGCCGCCCGCCGTGTCGGTGCCGGCAACCGTCTGCCCTTCACCCGACATTGCCGTCTCGTTGCTCGCAGGGGCGCCGCCACCGGTGTCCGTGCCGGCAACGGCCTGGCCGTTATCGGCCGTGCCGGTCTGCGCGGTGCCGGAAGCCGTCTCTGCAGTCGCGGGCGCCTGCAAGGACGGCATGCCTTCCAGCGACGCGAGCGCCTGCTGGTAGGCCTCCTTGCCGGCGCCGGCCGGGACGGCGGCGAAGCGCTCGAGCGCGGTTGCGGCCCAGCCCTTCAGCTTGTCGATCGCGGCCTGCACATCGGCACTCGCACCGGCGGGTGCGGTGAAGCCGGTAATGGCCTTCAGCGCGCCTTCCAGCCCTGTACGGGCCGTCTGGATTTCCGCCGTGGTCGCGTTGCGGCCATCGGAGAACAGCGCGACGAACTGCTGCTGCAAGGCGGTCGCCTGGCCGGAAAGCGCCTCGATGGAACTGTCCGCAGCAGCCGTCGCCGTTTCGACGACAGTGGCCGCCTTCTCGATGGCCGGTGCCAGCGCATCCGCCACAGCCGTTTCAACAGAACCGAGGGCAGCGCCGACCGCCGTCGCGTCCGACGGCAGCGCGTGCAGCGTGGCAAGTGCGGAGGCCGCAGCCTTGGAGGCCTTCTCGGCCATTTCACGCGCCGCTTCGCCCTCTTCCGCGCCGGGCTTGAACTCGGCAAGCGACTTCAGCGCGATTTCGGTCGCCGAACGTGCGGCCGCGAGTTCCTCGACGCTCGGCAGGCGACCGTCCGCATAGAGGCCCTTGAGAAGCGCGATAGCCTTGTCGGCATCGCCGCGCAGCTTGTCGAAAGTGCCGCCGCCGATAAGGCCGAGCGCCGGGCCGGCACTGCCGGTGCCGGTTTCCTGCGCCACGACGGCGATCTGCTCGCCCTCCGGCCGGTCGAACGGCACGGACGCGCGGAACTCGACCTTGCTGCCGTCGGCGCTCATCACGTCGGCGCGGATCGCGTGGCGGCCGACCGTCAGATCCATCTTGCCATCGGCCACGTAGCGCCCCTGCTCGTCGGCCTTGGCCTCGCCGACCAGCTTGTCGTCGGCATAGAGCCGCACCAGCGCGCCGGGCTTCGCCGTGCCTGCGATGAACATGTGGTCGCCTTCCAGCTCGACAGCCGAGACGCGGGCCTCGGCCTTGGCTTCGCTGGCAACGGCGGCCGCAGTCGGCGTTGCCGCAGCCTCCGTCGTCGTGGCCGTCTCGCCTGATTTGGCGGCGCCTTCGGCGGTTGCCTGGGCCGTCTCGGTTGCAGCGGGCTGCTCGCCCGTCGCTGCCGCACCGGTATCGGTCGCCTTGGCCGTTTCGGTCGCCGTCGCGGTTTCCGCGGCCGGCTGCTCGATTGCCTTTTCCGTCGTCGCCGTAGCGGCAGCCTTTTCCTTCGTTTCCGGAACGGTGATCAGGCGGCTCGCTTCGCCCGGTTTGGAGACCATGGCAAGCAGTTCGCCGCCGGCGTCCTTCGGTACGGAAACGGTCGCGACCTCCTCGGAGACCTTGCTGTCGCCCTTGTCGTCCTTGACGTTGAGCGTCAGCTGGTAATCGCCGGCCGCGAGCGGCTGGTCGAAGACGGCGGCGAAATCGCCGGTGGGGCCGATATCGGCCGTCGCGACGACCGTCTCGCCATTCTTGATTTCCAGCTTGGTGTTCGGCTGGCCGCGGCCGGCGATCACGGTGGAGCCGTCGGGCTCAACACGCAGCAGATCGAAGGCGGGCGTGACCCAGCCGGCGGTGGGATCGGCAGGCGTCGTTTCGGCCGAGGCCGTTTCCTGCGTGGCGGTCGTCCCGGCGCCGGTCGTGCCGGCGGCCGGCTGTTCGCCCGTCGCGGCGGCGTTGTCGCCGGTCGCAGCCTCGCCCGTCGCCGCCATGCCGGTCTCGGTCGTGCTGCGCGCCTGTTTGCCGTCGGCCGTCGTCGTTTCGCCGCCCTGGGCCGGCGTTTCCGCCAGCTTGGCGACCGGCGTTTCGGCCGGCTTGTCCTTGTTCATGTTAGGCAGCACGAAGAAAACCATGAGCAGTGTCGCCACCGCCAGCACGATCAAGGCCACCAGGCCGGTCTTGTTCTTCATCATCTAATCTCTCTCTAACCCGGTTTCCCGGGAGTCCCCTAGGGAAATTGCTATCTTTTCCCAATGTCTTGCACAAGGTTCAGGGGACGTTCCGGCCGTGCAGGCCCATGCTTTTTCCGTCATTATCCTTGACGGGCCTCCGGGCGGGTGGCTGAATCCCGCCATGACAGAACAAAACCTTCCGATTCGATCCGTCTGCGTCTACTGCGGCTCCCAGCCCGGCCGCGATTCGTCCTACATCAACGCCGGGCGCAGCCTCGGCAAGGCGATGGCGGAAAATCACCTGCGCCTCGTCTATGGCGGCGGCACGAAAGGCATCATGGGGGCCGTCGCCAGCGGCGTGCTCTCGCATGGCGGCCGCGTGACCGGCATCATACCGCAATTCCTCGTGGATATGGAGGCCACCCGCCATTCGCTGGGACAGCTCAGCGAACTGATCATCACGCCCGACATGCACGAGCGCAAACACAAGATGTTCGACCGCGCCGACGCCTTCGTGGCCCTGCCGGGCGGCATCGGCACGCTGGAAGAGATCGTCGAGGTGATGACCTGGGCGCAGCTCGGCCGCCACCGCAAGCCGATGGTCTTCGCCAATATCGGCGGCTTCTGGGATCCGATGCTGAAGCTCATCCGCCACATGGCCGACGAAGGCTTCATCCATACCGCCCATCTCGTCCAGCCGATGGTCATCGACGATCCGCAAGAGATCGTCGCGGCCCTGCTCGACCATTGGGCCAGCGACGTGGATCGCGAGGGCGAATCCGAGATCATCGCCCGCCTCTAGAATCTTTGTAGGAAATTCAGGAAAACCGGAGGTCGCCGACCTCCGGTTTTTTCATGCCTATTCGGCGGGCTTCAACTCGGCGGCGGCAACGCGCCGGGCGTGGGCGCTGCGCAGCATGGAACCGGAATAGATGAAAAGCGCGGCCCAGATGAAGACGAAGGCGATGAGCTTGGTCGTGCCGAAGGGCTCGCCGAAGGCGAAGACGGCAATGATGAAGATCATCGTCGGCGCGATATATTGCATGATGCCGATGGTGGAGAGCCTGAGGAGCTTGGCACCATTGGCATAGATCATCAGCGGGATCGCCGTGACGAGACCACAGGACAAGAGCCACAGCACGTCCGCCATGCCGGTGTCGCCGAAATGGCCCTGCCCGGTCGATTCGAGCCAGATGACGTAGCCGATCGCCGGCACGCTCAGGATCAGCACTTCCAGGAAGAAGCCCTGGTTCGGCCCGATCGGCAGCGCCTTGCGGCAGAAGGCATAGAAGCCCCAGGACATGCAGAGGCTGAGAGACACCCAGGGCAGGCCACCGGCATCGAAGGCGAGGATGCAGACGGCTACGGCAGCAAGCACGATCGCCACGATCTGCGCCCGGTCCAGCTTCTCCTTCAAGAGAACGGCGCCGAGGAAGATCGAGAAGAGCGGGTTGATGTAATAGCCGAGCGCCGTCTCGATGGCGCGGCCCGCACCGATCGCCCAGACATAGATGCCCCAGTTGATGGTGATGAGCACCGCCGTCAGCGTCGCCATGGCGATCATGCGCGGCGAGCGCAGCGCGACCTTGATTTCCGACGTGCGGCCGAGCCAGATGAGGACCAGACCCGCCAGCGGCACGGACCAGATGATGCGGTGCGCCACCACTTCGAATGCCGGAATATGCGCAACGGCCTTCATGAAGAACGGCAGGAAGCCCCAGAGCACGTAAGCCGTCAGCGCGAAGGCGAAACCGCGCGGCGAATCGCCTGTCTGGGGCGCGCTGGTGGAATTTGCGTCGGCCATGGTGTCATTTCCCGTCGATTTATGGATTTTCCGACGGAATACTCCAAGGACCGTGAATATACCAATTCATTCGGGTGAAGGGATGGTTGAGCGGTGTTGAACCTTCCGCGTCACTCCGCGGCCTGCCGGCCCGCCTCGCCGCGGTTCTTCAGGAGCTTGTATATGATCGAATCCATCAGCGCCTGGAAGGAGGCGTCGATGATGTTATCGGAAACGCCGACCGTCCACCAGCGGGCACCCGATGCATCGGTCGATTCGATCAGCACGCGGGTAATGGCCTCCGTGCCGCCATTGAGGATACGCACCTTGTAGTCCGCCAGCTCCAGATCGGCGATCTCGGCCTGGTACTTGCCGAGGTCTTTTCGAAGCGCGAGGTCCAGCGCGTTGACGGGGCCGTGCCCCTCGGCGACGGACATCATGGTCTCGCCGTCGACGATGACGCGCACCACCGCTTCCGACACGGTCTTCAGCTGGCCATTGGCGTCATAGCGCCGCTCGACCATCACGCGAAAACTCTCGACATGGAAGAAATCCGGCACCGTGCCGAGCGTGCGAGAGGCAAGCAGCGCGAAGCTCGCATCGGCCCCCTCATAGGCATAGCCGGTCGCCTCGCGCTCCTTGACGATCTGGATGAGCTGGTCGAGCTTGGGATCGTCCTTGCGCACCGTGATACCGCGCAGCTTCAGCGCATTGATGAAATTGGCCTTGCCGCCCTGATCCGACACCATGACCTTGCGCAGGTTGCCGACGCTCTCGGGCGTCACATGCTCGTAGGTGCGCGGGTCCTTCAAAAGCGCAGACGCGTGGATGCCGGCCTTGGTGGCGAAGGCGGAGGCGCCGACATAGGGCGCCTGATGATCCGGCGAGCGGTTGAGCAATTCGTCGAAGGTGTGGGCGAGCTTGGTGAGGCCGGCGAGCTTTTCCGTATCGATGCCGATCTCGAAGCGCTCGTTATAGGCTTCCTTCAGCGCCAGCGTCGGGATGAGCGTCACGAGGTTGGCGTTGCCGCAGCGTTCGCCGATACCGTTCAGCGTGCCCTGGATCTGACGCACGCCGGCTTCGACGGCGGCCAGCGAATTGGCGACGGCCTGCCCCGTATCGTTATGGGCGTGGATGCCGAGATTGTCGCCCGGCACGCCGGCGGCGATCACCGCCTTGACGATGGCCTGCACTTCCGACGGCTGCGTGCCGCCATTGGTGTCGCAGAGCACGACCCAGCGCGCACCGGATGCAAAGGCGGTCTTGGCGCAGGCGAGCGCATAGTCTGGATTGGCCTTGTAGCCATCGAAGAAGTGTTCGCAATCGACCATGGATTCGCGGCCGGAGGCGACCACGGCCTTCACGGATTCTTCGATGCTCTCAAGGTTCTCCTCGTTGGAACAGCCGAGCGCCACGCGCACATGGTAATCCCAGCTTTTCGCCACGAGACAGATCGCGTCGCTGCGCGAATCGAGGAGCGCCGCGAGGCCCGGATCGTTGGAGGCGGAGACGCCGGCGCGCTTCGTCATGCCGAAGGCGACGAACTTCGCGCGGCCGGTGCGTTTCTTGGCGAAGAAGGCCGTATCCGTCGGGTTGGCGCCGGGATAACCGCCCTCGACATAATCGAGGCCGAAGGCGTCCAGCATGCCGGCAATCGCAATCTTGTCCTCGACGGAAAAATCGATGCCGGGCGTCTGCTGGCCGTCGCGGAGCGTGGTGTCGAAAAGGTGGATACGGTCTTTTTGCATGTGTTCCCTCCCTGGGAACGGTCTGTCTTACTTCTTGCCGGCGAATGTGTCGGTCGCGTAAATCAGGCGGTCGAGAATGCCCGGTTCCGAAAAGGCATGGCCCGAACCCTCGATGAGGTAGAATTCCGCCTCCGGCCAGGCCTTATGCAGCTGCCAGGCATATTTGGCCGGGCATGGCATGTCGTAGCGGCCGTGCACGATGACGCCGGGAATGCCCGTGAGCTTGTGTGCATCGCGCAGCAGCTGCCCCTCGTCCATCCAGCCGGCATTGACGAAGAAATGGTTTTCGATGCGGGCGAAGGCATGGGCGAACTCGTCCTCGCCGAACTTGTCGCTGGTGGAAGGCTCCGGCAGAAGCGTGATCGTCTCACCTTCCCAGAGGCTCCAGGCGCGGGCGGCCTCGATGCGCGTCGCCTTGTCGTCGCTGGTCAGGCGGCGGTGATAGGCGTGCATCATTTCGTGGCGCTCTTCCGGCGGAATGGGCGCGATGAAACGCTCCCACTTGTCCGGGAACATTTCCGAGACGCCGAACTGATAATACCAGTCGAGTTCGCCCTTGGTCAGCGTGTAGATGCCGCGCAGGACGAGTTCGGAGACGCGCTCCGGATATTTTTCCGCATAGGCGAGCGCCAGCGTCGAGCCCCAGGAACCGCCGAAGACCAGCCACTTGTCAACGCCAGCCATCTCGCGCAGGCGCTCGATATCGGCGACGAGGTCCCAGGTCGTGTTGGCATTGAGATCGGCATGCGGCGTGGACTTGCCGCAGCCGCGCTGGTCGAACAGCGTCACGTCGTAAAGAGCGGGATCGAACAGACGGCGGTGCGTTGGCGAAAACCCGCCGCCGGGGCCCCCATGCAGGAAGACGGCGGGCTTGGCGCCGGGCGTGCCGGACCGCTCCCAATAGATGCTGTGGCCGTCGCCGACATCGAGATGGCCCGACGCATAGGCTTCGATTTCGGGATAGAGAGTGCGCAGGGCTTCGCTCATAATTTCATTCCGTGGGCAGGCCAGTTTTCAGTTTCATGATCGGGATGCTGGAACGAGATGATGCCTTCCTGCTGGCTGTAATAATCCGGGTCGTCATGCACGGGCGCGGAAAAGATCTCCTCCACCCAGGGCAGCCGCGAGCCGTAGTTCACCTGGATCTGCGGCGCCAGATCGCTGCGGTCGTCGAAGGCGCCGATGGCGATTTCCAGGCCGCCGGGATGCTTATAGGTCAGCGGCGTGCCGCAGTTCCTGCAGAAGCCGCGCGCGATATTGACCGAGGACTGGAAATAGGCCGGCTCATCCCGCGGCCATTCCACCTCGCCCTTGGCCGTGACCAGCGGGCCGAAAAAGCCGCCGAACTGTTTCTGGCACATGCGGCAATGGCAGATCGACGGGCGGCCGAGCTCGCCCTTGATGCGGAAACGCACGGCGCCACACTGGCAGCCGCCGGTACGAACGGTCTCTGTCATCTTTCAGTCCTCATCTCTCAATCTTGTGGCGGCCAATGATCGGTGTCGTAATCGGGATGCTGGCGGTTGGAGTCGCGGATCGTCCGGTGTCGCGCCGCGCCGTCCTCCCCTTCGTTGCTTTCGTGCTCCGGCAATTTCGGCAGTTGCTGGAAAAAGACGACGCGCGATTCGATGCCCGTCTGGGCGATGGGGCGCACGTCATCGGGATCGTCGAGCGAACCGAGCGTCACATTGATATGATCGGCACCAGACGCATCGTAGAACAGCGGCGTGCCGCAGGCCGGACAGAAACCGCGGCGCACGATCTCAGACGACTGGAACCAGCCGGGCTCGCCGCGCGTGACGGAGAATTTTTCACGCGGTGCATTGGCAAGCGGCAGGAAGTAGTTGCCGGCGGCCTTCTGGCACATGCGGCAATGGCACAGATGCGGATCGCCGAGCGTGCCTTCGACGCGGTAGCGCACCGCGCCGCACTGGCAGCCGCCGGTATAGATGCGCGAGATGCTCATCGCCCGCGCTCCGGCGGCCAGGTGTCGGTGTCGTGATCGGGGTGCTGATAGGAAATAAGATCGGCCAGGAACGAGGACGCATCCTGATCGGCCATCGTGTCCTCGCCCGGAAGGCCGGGGATCGCATCCACATAGGGCAGCTTCGCCTCGATACCCCACTGGATGCGCGGCGCGATCTCGGCGGGATCGTCGAAGGCGGCAATGGTCAGCGCCACGCCATCTGGTGCCTCATAGGTCAGCGGCGTGCCGCAATCCGCACAAAAACCGCGAAAACCGTGGTTCGACGACTGGAAGCGCTTCGGTTCCCCGCGCGTCCAGGTGAGCTTCGCGCCGCGAACAGACACCAGCGGCAGATAGAAATTTCCGCTCGCCTTCTGGCACATGCGGCAATGGCAGACCGAGGCATCGCCCAGCGCGCCCTCGACATGAAAGCGCACCGCGCCGCATTGGCAGCCTCCGGTATAGAAGGGCGTGGTCATGGCTGCGCCTCCAGCCAGTTCTCGACCTTGAGGCCTTCGACGCGGGAAAACTCCCTGATATTGGCGGTGACGAGGGTCAGGTCGAGCGACAGGGCGTGGGCGGCGATGAAGAGGTCGGTATAGCCGATAGGCAGCCCTTTGCGCTCAAGCGCATCGCGCGTTTGCGCATAGGCGAAGGAAACCGGCGGATCGTAGGGAAGGATCGTGATCTCCTCTAGAACGGCCTCGACACGACGAGCCAAGGAAACGGCGCCTTTTTTCCTCAAGCCATAACGCAATTCGGAAACGACGATGGCGCTGGTGCAGAGTTTGTCCGTCGGCAAGGCGGTCGCCCGACCGGCGGCCGTACCTTCGGGATTACGGACCATGTCCGAAATCACGTTTGTGTCGAGCATGTAGCGGAAGTCGGTCACAGCTCGACGTCCTCCGGGGGTGGCGTCGTTTCGTCGAGTTCAGGGAAATCGCCTTCCCAAGGCTCGAAGGTCGCGAGCAAAGCGGCCAGCCCCATTTTTCTGGGTTTCGGCTCAAGGATGAGACGATCACCTTCCTTGCGCATGACGGCCTCGTTTCCCGGAAGCTCGAACTCGACGGGAATGCGGACAGCCTGATTGCGGCCGTTGCGGAAGAGTTTCACCTCCCGCTCCTGCGCTGCTTCAGGCATTTCCTGCGGTCTTGCATTCATTGCGACCTCCATCGATTGCGGCATATGCCTAAGCATAGGCCTTCACGAAGCCCTGCACAACCTCATCGCTTCACCTCCCACGTCGTCACCCGCTCGCCCGTCGCCGGGTCCTTGCCGTCCTTGAGCTGGACGCCTTTGGTGGCGAGGTCGTCGCGAAGTTTGTCGGCTTCGGCGAAGTTCTTCGCCTTCAGCATTTCGAGACGCAGCTGGATCAGGCTTTCGACGCTGTCTTCCAGCGCCTTGGAGACCTCGACCTTCTTGGGCAACACGCCCAGCAGCTCGGCGCTCGCGGCGAAGACGGGCAGCATCAGCGGGTCGCTATTGGCGCATTGGGCGAGCGCGTGCAGCGCCTGCACGGCGCCAACCGTGTTGAGGTCGTCGAAGAGCGGCATCAGCACGGTCGCGTCCACGCGGCCTTCGGCCGGGTTGCCGCCGGCCGGCCATTTTGCCAGCAGGCGCTCGGCCTCCTCCAGGCGCTTGACGGAGAAATCAATGGGCTCGCGGTAATGCGTCATCAGCATGGCAAGGCGCAGCACCTCGCCCGGCCATTTGCGGCCGCCGAACTTCTTCTCGTGCAGCAACTCGGCGATCGTGAAGAAATTGCCTTCCGACTTCGACATCTTGCGGCCTTCGACCTGCAGGAAGCCGTTGTGCATCCAGACATTCGACATGACCTTGGTGCCATGCGCGCAACGCGACTGGGCGATCTCGTTCTCATGGTGCGGAAAGATCAGATCGAGGCCACCGCCATGGATGTCGAAGGTCTCGCCGAGATAGGCCGCCGACATGGCCGAGCACTCGATATGCCAGCCCGGACGGCCACGGCCCCAGGGGCTGTCCCAGCCCGGCTCCTCCGGGGAGGAGAGCTTCCACAGCACGAAATCGCCGGGGTTCTTCTTGTGCGCGTCGACGGCGATGCGGGCGCCGGCCTGCTGCTCGTCGAGCGGACGCTTGGAGAGATCGCCGTAATCGGCCATCGACTGCGTGTCGAACAAGACCTCGCCGCCGGCCTGATAGGCATGGCCGCGTTCGATCAGACGCTCGATCAGCGTGATCATATCAACCTTGCCGTCATCGCGCGGCTGGACGAATTCGGTGGCGCGCGGCTCATGCGTCGGCTGCATGGCGCCGAGTGCGACGATATCGGCATGGAACTGGTTGGCCGTCTTCTCCGTCACGCGGCGGATCGCCTCGTTGAGCGACAGCGTGCCGTTTGCGATCTCCGCGCCGAAGTCACGCAGCGCCCGCGCGTTGATCTTGTCGTCGACGTCGGTGATGTTGCGGGCATAGGTGACGTGGTCTGCGCCATAGACGTGGCGCAGCAGCCGGAACAGCACGTCGAAGACGATGACGGGCCGCGCATTGCCGATATGGGCGAAGTCATAGACCGTCGGGCCGCAGACATACATGCGCACATTATCGGGATCGATGGGCGCGAAAGCCCCCTTCGAGCGCGTGAGCGTGTTGTACAGCGACAGGACCGGCTTTTCGGCCATGGAAGTCTCCCAAAATGCAAAACCCGGCTGGCCGGGTCGTTTGTCATCCAGGGATTTTGGGGGACGAAAACGGCCGGGCCAGCGCGTGCGCTAGCGAATAATGCTCCGGCGAATGCAGAGTACCGTTTTCATGGCACGCTTTATCGCGCTCCGTGCTCGTCCGGTCAAGCGGGCGAACGTCTTTCCCGGCGAAAATCCTTGGCCTCCCACCTGTTACCGCGGTGACAAAGCCGCCCCCTGCGTCATGCGAAAAAGGGGCATCGAAGCGGTCGAAACCGACGGAGACCAAGGGGAACACCAATGCGCAACACCAGATATGAGGACTGCGAAGACCACGACAATCGCCCGCACCCGGATAAGGCTGGTTGCGACAATCCCTTCAGCCTGCGGGCCATCATCGCCGCCTTCCTGCAGATCAGGGTACGCCAGACGCCGCCCAAGTGATGTTACATCGGTCACAAATCTTGACCGGAGAAAACCGCTCTTTTCGCGCTTTGCCGCAGATCGATCAAAGTTTGAGCAGAATTTAGCCGAAAGGGCTCCCTAAACGCATGGCTCATTGGGGGTAGCAACCGGGGGAAAACGGGGCTGCCTGATGAGCAAGACTTCAGGAGAATGAAAATGTCGACTGCCAAGAAACACCCGACGCAAAAGCCCGCCGCCGTTACCAACGAGAACCTCCAGGCGCGCTACAAGCCCATCGGCCTGCGCGCCGTCGTTGCCGCGACCCAGTGCAAGCCGGAAGTGAAGGCCGAAAAGCCGCGCCGCGAGCGCGATATTCCGGCCGTGCTCCAGCCGCTCTACGACTGAGACTGTTTGCTTCTTCTACGCAAAACCGCTTCACGCTTTTGCTGGAATTGCGTCAGAACAGTGAAAGTTGATCGGAAGATGGGGGCGCGTCGGCGCCCTTTGTCTTTTTCGGCGCCGGTTCGGCCGGCTCCTCGACAGGATCGAGGATGTCGGCGCCCATATTGGCGACCTTGTTGACCTTGTCGGAAACCGGGATCGCCTCGAAGAAACCGTCCTCGATCGGCTTCATCAGCTCGACGATGTCGCGCGGTTCCTGCGTCTTGCAGTCCAGCCAGCGGGAGAAATCCTCCTGGCGGATGACGACGGGCATGCGGTCATGGATGCGCGCAATGTCGGCATTGGCCTTCGTCGTCAGGATCGCGCCGGTATCGACCTCCGAACCATCCGCCGAGGACCAGGTCTCCATGAGGCCGGCAAAGGCGACGATCTCGCCTTTCTTCGGGCGGATGAAATAGGCCTGCGCTTTCTCGCTCTTGTCTTCCGGACGGCGCCATTCGAAAAAACCGGAGGCCGGCACGAGAATACGGCGGTGGCGCATGGCGGCGCGAAACGATGCCTTCTCGATGGCCGTCTCCGAGCGTGCGTTGATCAGCAGCGGAAAATCGCGTGGGTCCTTCACCCAGCCGGGCATGAAGCCCCAGCGCACCAGCATGGCCCTGCGCTCCGGCAGGTTGCTGCCGGGCTCCTGCCTTTCGCCGGCGGCGACGACGAGGATCGGCTGGGTCGGTGCGATATTGTAGCGTGCAGGCGTTTCCTCGATATCCAGGATAGCGAGAAATTCCCTCATCAGGTCCGTCTTGGCCAGCAATGCGTAGCGTCCACACATGGCGCCGTCATCGCACTTTGCCTATAAGGGGTCAATGAAGCGCGAGAACACCTGACACGATGAAGACGTCGAAGAAGCCCCAACCCGCCTCCTCCGCCATCATCGAGCGCGACGGGCGCTATCTGCTCGTGCTGCGCTCCAAGCCGCCGTCGGATGCCATGTATGCCTTTCCGGGCGGACGCGGCGAGGAGGGCGAGACGCCGGCGGAGACGGCGCTGCGCGAACTCTTCGAGGAAACCGGAATCACGGCCGAAAAGCCAATGCTTTTCGCGACCTACGACCTGCCCGGCCGCGAGGACGGCCTCGGCAGCCCCTCCTTTTTCCTGTCGGTCTTCAAGGTGAAGGCGGATGCTTCGGCGGTTGCCGTCGCCGCCGACGATGCGGCCAGCGTCGGCTGGTACACGGCGGACGAGATCGCGAACATGCCGGCACCGGACAGCGTGCGCGAATGCATCGCGCGGCTGGAAGCCGAGCGGGCGAGGTTGTCGGCATGAAGATGATTCGCGCCGCACTGCTGCTCAGCCTCGTTCTCGCCGGCCCCTCCTTCGGCCAGAAGGCAGCTGGCGACAAGGCGAAAGAAACGCCGCCGGTTGCCACAATCGAGGAAAAGCCGGCGCCTTACGACGAGCGACTGGAGCGTCTTTCGGAGATTTTGGGCGCGCTGCACTATCTGCGAAACCTCTGTACCGGCAAGCCGGAGGACAATTGGCGCGCCTCGATGCAGCAGCTCATTCAGCTCGAAGCGGGCAAGGAACCCGGGCGGCAGGAGAAGCTGACGGCAGCTTTCAACCGGGGATATCGCTCTTTTGCCGCCATCTATACCGCTTGCACCGACTCGGCTGTTGTCGCAGAAGAGAGATACCGTAACGAAGGTGCAACACTTGCCACAGAAATTACCGCAAGGTTCGGAAATTAGCGGTTAATTAACCTCTTTTCTCATGACCCAGTGCCGTTTTGGGAAAAGGCTGCTAAGGTCGTTAACAGTGCAGTAAGAACTGAATGCCGCGTATGGAAGGCTCAATGGAACCTAGCCTCAACGATATCGACGAGATGATCGTGCACGAGAAGATGCAGGCCGCTCTGGAATACCAGAACGAAGCCTGGGCTGACGGTATGGCTGACGGCATCGAGCTCGAAATCATCGCCGACGCCGCCATTGCGCTTGCGCTTCGCGAAACCATCCGCGTTCATGGCGAAAAGGGTGCGGAGGCGATGCTTGATTCGCTGCGCGACCGGCTGCTGGCTGGAGAATTCTCCCCCGAGCGCATCCTGCAATAAGCAATTCCGCCACAGTGCGCAGCCATGCTGCGCGCGGAATCGCGTTCAAATGCTCCAGGCTGGAAAGACATAGGCCATGCAGACGTCCGCTGACGGCAAAAAGCTGTTTCGCAGCAGCCTTATCGTATTGTCGGTGCTTATGGGGACGACGGCGCTCGTCGCGCCCGTGCGCCCCGCTTTCGCGCTGAGCGAACTGAAGCACCAGCCGGGCGAGACGCCACAGAAGCCGGCGGAAGATGCCGACAAGGCCACCCCCGTCGAAAAACAGCAGCAACAGGAAGACGCCTCCCCGCTCGAACTGCCGATGCCCGACCCGCTGATTCGCAAGGGCGAGACGGTGACCGAACCGGCCGGCGAAGAGCCCGCCGTTACCGACGACAAGCCGGACGAGCCGCAAACGCCCGTCGAAGTGCTCTACGACATCAACAAGGCGCCGGAAGCCGTGCGCCGCATGCGCCAGCTCATCGTCGAGGCCGCCGCCTCCGGTGATATCGAGCGCCTGCGTCCGCTGCTCGGCAAGGGCGTCACGGAAACCCAGGTCTCCATCGTCGAAAGCGACGAAGGACCGGTCGAGACGCTGAAGGGCCAGTCGGGCGACAGTGACGGCATCGAGGTGCTGGCGATCCTGCTCGACGTGCTGGCGACCGGCTTCGTGCATGTCGGCCAGGGCACACCCGACGAGATGTATGTCTGGCCCTATTTCGCCGAAAAGTCGCTGGCCGGCCTGACGCCGCCGGAAAAGGTCGAGCTGCTGCGCATCGTGACAGCCGGCGATTTCTCCGACATGCAGGAATTCGGCAGCTACAATTTCTACCGCGTCGGCATCACGCCCGACGGGCAGTGGAAATTCTTCGTCACCGGCGACTGAGCCGATCCGAACAGACGGTTTGCCCGACCTTGCGAAAGCGCCTCCGGCGTTCTACCTCTGTTTCAAGGGCGCGCAGATGCGCCAAAGCGTCGGCGCACACCGTCGGCCCACACGAATCTGGATCGAAACATGCCTTCCGTCACGCTTTCCGGCCGCGCCTTTCTCCGCCTTTCCGGCAAGGATGCCGAGCCCTTCCTGCAATCGCTGATCACCACCGATCTGCCCTCCTTGGCTGAGGGCGAAATCCGGCCGGGCGCGCTGTTGACGCCGCAGGGCAAGATTTTCTTCGATTTCCTGATCCGCCGCGACGGCGCGGACGCCTTCGTCATCGAGACGACCGAGGACCAGCGCGACGCGCTCCTCAAGCGGCTGACCATGTACAAGCTGCGCGCCGCCGTCGATCTCGCCGTGGTCGAAGGCAATGAAGCGACGGTCTCCTGGGACGATGCAGAAGATGACGCGGCCCGCGACGCTCGCTTCGCCAAGGCCGGGCTTGTGGTTTCGCGCCGTCCGGGTGCCGGCGGCAGCGACGATCCTGCACTCTATGATGCCCTGCGTATCGCGGCAGGCCTCCCCGAAGCCGGTCGCGACTATCCGCTCTCCGATGCCTTCCCGCACGATGTACTCCTGGATCTGAGCGGTGGGCTTTCCTTCCGCAAGGGATGTTATGTCGGCCAAGAGGTCGTCTCCCGCATGCAGCATCGGGGCACCGCCCGGCGTCGCCCGGTGATCGTCACGGGGGAAAGCGCGCTGCCCGCCAGCGGCACGGAGCTGATGGCCGGCGGCAAGCCGCTCGGCACGCTCGGCAGCGTTTCGGGCACACGAGGCCTTGCCATCGTGCGCATAGACCGCGCAGCCGATGCCATGCGTGGCGGTACGCCGATTACGGCCGATGGCGTCGCCGTCGCCGTCGCCCTGCCCGCCTGGACCGGCCTTAACTTCCCCGAAGAGGCCTCCGAGGTGCCGGCGCAATGAGCGGCACGGCCGGCGCCAAGGCTGAACCCCGCGCCTGGCAGCGCATGCTGTCCGGCCGCCGTCTCGATCTGCTCAATCCCTCGCCGCTCGATATCGAGCTTTCCGACATCGCCCACGGCCTCGCCCGCGTCGCGCGCTGGAACGGCCAGACGCATGGCGAGCATGCCTTTTCGGTGGCCCAGCACTCCCTTATCGTCGAGACGATCTTCCGCCGGCAGAACCGCTGCAATGTGGACGAATGCCTGATCGCCCTGCTGCACGACGCGCCGGAATATGTGATCGGCGATATGATTTCGCCCTTCAAGGCGGTGGTCGGCGGCGGTTACAAGACGGTGGAGAAGCGGCTGGAGACCGCCGTACACCTGCGCTTCGGCCTGCCGTCCTCGACACCCGCGACGCTGAAGGCGAAGATCAAGAAAGCCGATCAGGTCGCCGCTTTCTTCGAGGCGACGGAGCTTGCCGGCTTCTCCCATGCCGAAGCCGTAAAATTCTTCGGCGCGCCGCGCGGCATCACGCTTGAGATGATCGACATCGCACCGGTGCCGACGGCCGAGGCGCAGCGGCGCTTTGCAGAGCGCTTCGAAACGCTGGAACGCGAGCGCGCCAGCCTCACGGCGGCGGTGTAACATGGGCACGATCGTCGTTGCGCCGCTTGGAAAGATCGCGGAACTCGCCATCCGCCACCGCTGTCGCGAGATGCTGAGCCTTGTCGCGCCCAAGCAGAATTTCCATCGCCCCGCTGTTATCGAAGTCGGGCGCCATCTCATTGTCGGCGTCAACGACATCGCTTTTGCCGGCACGGGCAATCTCGTCGCGCCCGGCGAGGAGCATGTCGCCGCCATCGTCAATTTCGCGCGCGGCTGGGACCGGCAGGCGCCGCTGCTCGTGCATTGCATGATGGGCGTCTCCCGCTCGCCCGCCGCCGCGCTCATCTCCGCCCTTGCGGTGGAGCCCGACCAGGATGAACACGACCTGGCACAGCGCCTGCGAACAGCCTCCGTGCAAGCGACGCCGAATGCGCGGCTGGTCGAGATCGGCGATCATGTGCTTGGGCGCGGCGGTCGGCTCACCGCCGCCGTGAAGGCCATCGGCCGCGGGGCGGACTATGTCGGCGACAGCCCCTTCCACTTTTCCGCCGGCCCGGTGCACCAATGACTGAACCGCGCGCCCGCCCCCCGGTCGAAATCGGCCTTAATGCGGCGGTGGTCGCGATCTCGGGCCGCAGCCCCTGCATTCTGGCGATCGGCGGCCCGGCCGGCGGGCGTGACGCCCTGCCCTTCGGCCCCTTCGATCCGCAACAGCACCGCACCTTCGAAACCAGCCTGCGCGCCAGCGTGGAGGCGCAGACGGCGCTGAAACTCGGCTATATCGAGCAGCTCTACACCTTCGGCGACCGCGGCCGGCAGAAGCTGCCGGACGAGGCCGGCACGCATATGGTGTCCGTCGGTTATCTGGCGCTGACCCGCACCGATGCCGAAGCCAACGACCGGCTGGCGCAGGCCGGCGCGGCCTGGCGCGACTGGTACGTCTATCTGCCTTGGGAGGACTGGCGGCAGGGCCGCCCGCCGGTCATCGACCAGCTGATCATTCCTGCCTTGAAGACCTGGGCCGGCGACATGATGCGCGAAGAACGCCTCAACACGACGCCGATGCCATTGACCCGCATCCGGCTTGCCTTCGGCCTTGACGACTTCCCTTGGGATGAAGAGCGCGTTCTGGAGCGCTACGAGCTGCTTTATGAAGCGGGCCTCGCTGAAGAGGCGGTGACGGACGGGCGCACCCGCCCCTGCACCTCCTCGCCCGGCATCGCCATGCGGCACGATCACCGCCGCATCGTCGCGACCGCCATGGCGCGCCTGCGCGGCAAGATCAAATACCGCCCCGTCATCTTCGAGCTGATGGCGCCGGAATTCACGCTCACCGAATTGCAGGCGACCGTCGAGGCGATCTCCGGCCGCCACCTGCACAAGCAGAATTTCCGCCGGCTGGTCGAGGGCGCCGAACTCGTCGAGCCGACCGGCGGCTCCACCGCCGCCACCGGCGGTCGTCCCGCCGCGCTCTTCCGCTTCCGCCGCCGCATTCTGGAGGAGCGCCCCGCGCCCGGCCTCAAGGTCGGAACGCGGTGACGCAGACACCGGCCCGTACTTCTACCGGAACTTCTCCGCTGCCCCTGCCATTCCCCACCGACGTCAACAGATGGGGAAGGGATCCATGGAACAACAAGCCACCGATATCATCGTCGCTTCGCGCGCAGCACTCACCCAGGCGAGCGCGCTTGCCGTGCAATATTCCTTTTCTATTCTCGGCGCGCTGCTTCTGCTCGTGCTCGGCTGGTTTCTGTCACGGCTGATGCACAGCTGGGCTCTTTCGGGCCTGTCGCATGTGCGCGGCATCGACATGACGCTCGCGCATTTCTTCGCCAATATCCTGCGCTATGCCGTGCTTATCCTCGTCTTCGTGACGGTGCTTGGCCAGTTCGGCGTGCAGACCGCCTCGATCATCGCCGCACTGGGTGCCGCCGGTCTGGCCATTGGCCTCGCCCTCCAGGGCACGCTGCAGAATATCGCTGCCGGCATCATGCTGCTCGTGCTGCGACCCTTCCGCGTCGGCGAATATATCGAAACGAAGGATGTGACCGGCACGGTCACCGAGGTCGGCCTGTTTGCCACCGAACTCAGGACCAGCGACGGGCTCTATCGCCTTGCGCCGAACTCCACGCTCTGGAACACCCCGGTTACCAATTACAGCCGCGAGCGCACCCGTAAGCACGACTTGCAAGTCACCGTGCCCGACAAC
>NZ_JBLZPH010000118.1:0-6217 GCF_049199205.1 Shinella sp. M31
CACGATGGTTGAGACGATCATCAGCCATTCCAGATCGGCTTCCCGGGTGAACATCGCCAGCATGACGTCCAGCACACCCATATCGATCCAGCGATAGTAGCGCCGCTTCACCGAACGATAGTCGCCAAGCCGCTCCGGCACGTCCCGCCAACGTCCACCCGAACGTGCCATCCAAAGCAGCGCGTCGAGGAACCTGCGGTTATCTGTGCGCGGGCCGCGCTTGCCCTTTGCCGTGGGATTGCTGGCAGCATGGGCCGGTCATCAGGTCATGCTGAGCAATTCCAGAGGGCCGGAAACGATCCGGCGCATCGGCCAGCAGATTGGTTGTGAGGTCGGGACCGTGGATGACGTTGCCGCATTTGGAAAAATGATCGCCGCGGCCATCCACCTGCAAATGCCGCCCGCTATTCCGGCTGCGCCGTTGGCCGGAAAGATCGTGCTGAACCCGCAGAACTACTTCCCGCATTTTGGCCCGGTGCCGGCACTGGAGAGCGGCGAGCTGACGACCGCCGAGGTGCTGGCAAAGCGCCTTCCCGGTTCCAAGGTGGCCAAGGCCCTCAACTCTATTCTGGTGGAGGACGTGGTTCCCGATGCTCGCCCGACCGGCGCGAAGGATCGGCGCGCGCTTCCTATGGCTGGAGACGATGCCGATGCGAAAGCGTCCGTCGCCACGTTCCTCGATCAGATCGGCTACGATTCCGTCGATGCAGGAGGCTTGGCCGAGACAGGATCATGCTTGAGGAACGACTGGCCGCGACCACCCGCAACAGCTTCGTGCCAGACGGCAACTGGCGATTCGATCGCGGCCTCCGAGCCTGATCAGTCAGCTCCCTTCGGAGGAATAGGCGGGTCATACGGCGTCGGTCTGCCAAGAATGTAAAAATGGAAATACTGTCCCGACTTCTCAGCGGGCGCATCCCAATGGAGTTCTTGATCCAGACGCTCGCCGTCGCCGAGTATTTGAATATCCGCCCCGCCGCGAATGCGTTCGGCGTGGCGCAATCACGATGAGCGGCGCGGTTTGCGTTTCCGCTCGCACGTGAAGCAATTGCGCGGATTCAAATCCAGATGAATGGGAAGACGTCGGTCGCCAATTCACATAGCTTCAAGAGCTAATCGAGAGTACTCGCGCTTCTCGTTGCTGTTGTGTTGCCGCATCGAAGAATCACGCGTAAACGCGATCGCTCGTGCCCGCTTTTACAACATAGCCGGGAACGCCGTGGCCGAGAATAGCAGAGAGTTCGCCAGAAAGCTCGATCAGGGCCGGAAGTTTGACGCCGGTGTCGATGCCGCAATTGTGGAACATATGCACGAGGTCTTCGGTGCAGACATTCCCCGTTGCACCCGGCGCATAGGGGCATCCACCAATGCCGCCGAGAGCTGAATCAAAGCTGCGCATGCCCGCGTCATAGGCGGCAAGTGCGTTGGCGAGGCCCATGTCCCGGGTATTGTGGAGGTGGAGCGTCAACGGCAGATCGGCATGGTGGCTCAAGATCGTGGCCGTGAGTTCGCCGACCTGCCTGGGATTGGCCATGCCGATCGTGTCGGCGATGGTGATGCCCTCGATACCCAAATCGCGATAGGCGTCGATCGCCCATAGCACCCGCTCGATTGGCTGACGGCCTTCGAAGGGGCAGCCGAAGGTCGTGGCGATGGTGCCGTTGACGAAGATGCCGCTTCCGGCGACCACGTTCATGATCTCTCTGAACTGGGCAAGCGACTGGTCGCAGGTCATTCGCATGTTTGCCAGGTTGTGTCGTTCTCCGATCGACATGACGAGGTTCACCTCGTCCACCGTGCATTCGAGCGCGCGCTCTGCGCCGCGGACGTTCGGCACGAGCGCCGTATAATGCACACCCGGCGTCCGCTCGATGCCGTGGAAGACGTCGGCCGCGTCGCGCAGGTTCGGGATCGCTTTCGGTGAGACGAAGGATGAAACCTCAATGCGCCTTACGCCGGTGCCTGACAGGCGATCGGAAAGGCGGATCTTCTCTTCCGTCGGAACGAAGCCCGGTTCGTTCTGGAAGCCGTCGCGCAGAACCACCTCGTTGATCGCCACCGCATGCTTGTTCCTCGACATCATGGCATCCTCCGGATTTCGCCTCTGAAGCCAACTAGCATGCGACGCCAGAGGCATCAATAGAAATATAATCTGATGTATCAGTTAAAATATTTCTCTTGCACTCGGCCATTAAAGACCGTATTGGCACTATGATGCCTTAACTGATGCATCACAGTATGCACCATGTGGCCGCCACACGGCCTGGAGGAACAATGTCTCAGTCCGCAGATCATATTCGCATCGCAGAACTCGTTGACCGGGCGCGCAACGCGCAGGCGATCCTGAATGGCTATACGCAGGAGCAGGTGGACGTGATTGCCGGCGCCATCGTCTACCATCTATCGCGCCCCGAACTGGCGACGAAAATTGCCGAAATGGCCTATGACGAGACGAAGATGGGCCTTGTCGAAAGCAAGCGCGCCAAGCTCACGCACAAGATGCCGGCAATCTTCCATGATATCCGCATGGAAAAGACCGTTGGCGTCATCAATCGCGATGAGACGAACGGCATTATCACCATCGCCAAGCCCTACGGTGTCATCGCGGCGCTCGTGCCGAGCACCAATTGTGAGGCGACTCCGATCTTCAAATCCGTTCTGGGCATCCGAGGCCGCAATGCCGTGATCTGCGCGCCGCATCCGGCAAGCAAGAAGACCACCATCTTCGTGGTGGATGTCATCCGTCAGGTTCTTGCCGCTTGCGGCGCCCCTGAAGATCTGGTCCAGTGCATCGCCGCGCCGTCGAAGGCGCTTGCTGCCGAACTCATGGCACAATGCGACGTCACCATGGCGACAGGTTCGGGGGACATGGTGAATGCGGCCTATTCCTCCGGAAAACCCGCCTATGGTGTCGGCGTCGGCAATGCCGCGGTGATCATCGACGAGACGATCGATCTCGCGGAGACCGCGGCGAAAATCAGGATCGGCAAGACCGGCGACAACGCCTCCGGCTGCTCGGCCGAGAACTCCATCATTGTCCAGGCGTCGATCCATGACGATTTCCTGCGTGCGCTGGAAAAGGAGGGGGCCTATATCGCAACGGCGGAGGAGAAGGCGAAGCTCCAGGCCGTGCTCTGGGAAAACGGACACGTTTCGCGCAAGGTCGTGGCTCGTCCCGTCCACGAAATAGCCGATCTAGCCGGTATCGCCGTGCCGGCGGACCGCAAATTCATCGTGGTCGAGGAAGAGGGTACGGGGGCTGCGCATCCCTTCTCCGGCGAGAAGCTCAGCCTCGTCCTGACCTGGTACAAATACGAGTCCTTCGAGGACGCCATCGCACTGGTGAACGCGATCACCGACTATTCCGGCTCCGGCCATTCCTGCGGCATCCATTCGAACGACGCCGGTCGCATCCTGCAGCTCGGCCTCGAGACGAAGACGTCGCGGGTCATTGTGCGACAGCCGCACGGTGTCGCCAATTCGGGAAGCTGGTCCAACGGCCTGGCCAAGACCTTCTCCCTCGGCTGCGGAAGCTGGGGCGGAAATTCGGTTTCCGAAAACGTCACCCAGAAGCACTACTATAACACGACGCGCATCGCTGAGCCGCTCGATCGATCCGCGCCGGATGACGAGGCGATTTATGGGCCCCTGTTCGGGAAGATCGCCGCCGTGCGCATCGCTGCGGGAGCCTGAACGACGATGAAATTCGCTGTTCGCCCACAGCTTCACGGCTACGACACCTTCGCTGCCTTCACCGAAGCGCATGCCGTCACCGAACGGGATCTCATCTTCACGCAACGCATCCTTCATGACACCTTCATGAAGGGAACGCCGGCGCAGACCCTTTTCTACGACGACTTCTGCGCTGGTGAGCCGACGGACATCGCCGTCGACGAGATCTTGCGCGCCGTGCGCAAGCTCGGCTTCGATCGCCTCATCGCGATCGGTGGCGGTTCGATTCTGGACTGTGCGAAAGTGCTCGCGCTGGATTCGGATGAGAGCGTTGCGGGGCTTTTCGCGGCTGGCGTGCAGCCGGGGCGCAAAGCGGGCCTTCTCCTCATCCCGACGACCTGCGGCACGGGATGCGAGGTGACTTGTGTCTCGGTGTTCGATTTTCCATCAATCGGCAGCAAGATCGGCAAGGGGTTCGACGCAGGGTTTGCCGATCATGCCGTCCTGATCGACGAATTCCTGTCGAAAATCCCCTATCACGTCTTCGCGACGTCTTCGGCCGATGCCCTCGTCCATGCCCTGGAAATCTATCTGGCGCCACGCGCCAATGCCTATACGGACATGTTCTGCATGGCGGCCATCCGCTCCATTCTGCAGGGCTACGTGCGCATTGTCGCGCATGGACGGGACGTGATTCAGCAGGATGCCAAGGCCTATCTGACGGCGAGCAACATGGCGGGTATCGCGCTTGCCAATGTCCTGGCGGGCGGGGTCCATGCGATTGCTATGCATTTCGGTAGCGCGCATCATGTGCCGCACGGCGAGGCGACGAGACTATTCCTGCCGCCGGTCTTCAAGATCTATTATGAGAAAGCTCCGGACGGAAAGATCGCCGATATTGCTCGATTGATCTGGGATGTCGTCGGCGTCAGGGACGGAGGCAATCCGTTCGATGCACTAGAGGCACTTCTTGCCGAAGTGGTGCCGACCAGGCGGCTGAACGAATACGGGATGACCGCCGGTGACGTCGGCCGATACGCGGACAAGGTGATCGAAACGCAGCAGCGATTACTGGTGAACAACTATGTTCCGCTCTCCGTGCAGGATATAGCGAGGGTGTATAGCGAACTCATGTGACAGAGGGAAAGCAATGACGCGAAACTATTCCGATAGGGCGTATGAAACGCTTCGGGAGAGGATCATCAACGGTGGTCTGCGTCCGTCGGCTCCCCTCGATATTCACCGTATCGCGAGCGAATTCGAAATGAGCATCACGCCCGTGCGCGATGCCATTAAAAGGCTGGAGGCCGATGGGCTGGTGGAGGTCATTCCGCGCTCCGGTACGTTCGTGCGCCATTTCACGCTCCAGGACCTGATCCGGGGTTATGAACTGGTCGAGGCGCTTGACGGCATGGCGGGATATCTTCTGGCCGAACGGGTCGCTGCCGGCGATGTCGACGGGCAGGAGCTGGAAAGGTTGCTGACGCCACTGGTTGACGGGATGGAGGAGAATCTGGAGCGCGATCAGGCGCGGATATGGGCGGAGCTGGATGGGCAGTTTCACCAGATCATCTTCGATATGTCCGAAAACACGCTGATCGCCAGCAGCTACTATTCGGTGCGTGACCAAATGAAATCGGTGCTGTCCTTTATCAGCCCGATCTATGTGGACCGGGCGAATTCCGTTCGGGAGCACCGGTTGATCATCGCGGCCATCGCCGCAGGAGACAGTGAGAAGGCACGTAACCTTTGCCAGGACCATCGCAATCTCGTGCGGCAGATCCTGAAGAAGCTGCTGCTTCAGATGTAGGGAGGAGTCTATGAAAGGAATATTCCGGCGGAAGGCGCCATTCACGGGTCTTCACCGCCGATAAAGCCAACTCACGTTCATCGGCCTTGGGCCGCATTGGGGTGTTCGTTCAATCCAGCCAGCGCGATTTCTCAGCAGCGATGCCCGCGATGTGGGCTCGAGTGGTCTGCTGCGTCCTTCGTTCGGCTGGGTAACCAAGGGTGAAGATCGCAAACAAACAGCCATGCATACGGTTCGTGACAAACAGTGGAGGATAGTCATGAAAATTCACAATATCATCGCAGCTATGGTCGTGTCGTTGTGCGCCAGTTCCGCCGCGGCCCAGCAATTCCAAATCTCGCACAGCGCCGCATCAGGCAATCCCAAGGATGTCGCCTCCCTGAAGTTCGCCGAGATTGTCAAGGAGCGGACTGGCGGCCGGATTACGGTTGATGTCGGCACGAGTTCGCAGTTCGGGGATGACGCCGAAAGCGTCACCAATATCCGTCTCGGCACAATCGCCTTCTCGGCGAATGCACAAGGGGCGACCTCCGGCGCTGTACCGGAGATCGGTCTCCTCGGCCTTCCGTTCCTCTTCCAGAACCTCGAGCAGGCCGAGACCGTGATGGACGGCCCTGTCGGCGACAAGATCGCGGCTGCGGCGGAAAAACAGGGCATCTATATTCTCGCGTGGTGGAACAACGGCATTCGCGAAGTGTCCAATTCCAAGAAGCCGATCATGGCGCCGGATGACTT
>NZ_JBLZPH010000119.1:0-25670 GCF_049199205.1 Shinella sp. M31
GACCGCTTCGTCAGTGGCCTCGTCGGGCAGCAGCATTTCGTTATGCGCCTTGCCCGAGGGGATCATCGGGAAGCAGTTGGCGAGGTTCGCCACGCGGCAATCGAAGATGACCGGGCGCTTGACGTCGATCATCTCCTGGATCGCGCCGTCGAGATCACCGGGCTTGTCGCAGGCGATGCCGACGCCGCCATAGGCTTCCGCCAGCTTGACGAAATCGGGCATGGCTTCCGTATAGGAGTTCGACAGGCGGTTGCCATGCAGCAGCTGCTGCCACTGGCGCACCATGCCCATATACTGGTTGTTCAGGATGAAGATCTTGACGGGCAGGTTATACTGGACCGCGCAGCTCATTTCCTGAATGCACATCTGGATCGAGGCGTCGCCCGCGATGTCGATGACGAGGCTGTCGCGATGTGCGACCTGCACGCCGATCGCCGCCGGGAAGCCGTAGCCCATCGTGCCGAGGCCGCCCGAGGTCATCCAGCGGTTCGGCTGCTCGAAGCCATAGAACTGCGCCGCCCACATCTGGTGCTGGCCGACTTCCGTCGTGATGTAGGTGTCGCGGTCCTTGGTCAGCTCATAGAGCCGCTGGATCGCGTATTGCGGCATGATCACGTCGTTGCTCGCCTTGTAGGCAAACGAATTGCGCGCACGCCACTTGGCAATCGATGACCACCAGTCCGCCTGCAGCGACTTGTCGTAATCCTTGGTGCCGGCCCGCCACAGGCGGACGATGTCCTCAAGGACATTGCCGACATCGCCGAGGATCGGAACGTCGACGCGGACGTTCTTGTTGATCGAGGACGGGTCGATATCGATGTGGATCTTCTTCGAGTTCGGCGAAAACGCGTTCAGGCGGCCAGTGATGCGGTCGTCGAAGCGCGCGCCGATGCAGACCATGACGTCGCAGTCATGCATCGCCATGTTCGCCTCGTAGGAACCGTGCATGCCGAGCATGCCCAGCCAGTTCTTGCCCGAGGCCGGATAGGCGCCGAGACCCATCAGCGTCGAGGTGATCGGGAAGCCGGTGATCTCGACCAGTTCACGCAGCAGCCGCGAGGCTTCCGGGCCGGAATTCACGACGCCGCCGCCGGAATAGATGATCGGACGGCGGGCGCCCTTCATCAGGCTGACGGCCGCCTCGATGGCACGGGCGTCGCCCTGGATCTTCGGCTGGTAGCTTTTCTGGACGGGTGCGGCCGACGGCGGCGTGTAGGTGCCGGTGGCGAACTGCACGTCCTTCGGAATATCGACGACGACAGGGCCCGGACGACCGCTCTGCGCGACGCGGAACGCTTCATGGATGATGCGTGCGAGGTCGTTGACGTCCTTGACCAGCCAGTTGTGCTTGGTGCAAGGGCGCGTGATTCCGACCGTGTCGCATTCCTGGAAGGCATCCGAGCCGATGAGCGTGGTCGGAACCTGACCGGTGAGGCAGACGAGCGGGATGGAATCCATCAGCGCATCCTGCAGCGGCGTGACGGCATTCGTCGCACCCGGACCGGACGTGACGAGCATGACGCCGACCTTGCCGGTGGAACGGGCATAGCCTTCGGCCATGTGGCCGGCGCCCTGTTCATGGCGAACGAGAATGTGCTCGATATCGTCCTGCTGGAAGATCTCATCGTAGATCGGCAGCACGGCGCCGCCGGGATAGCCGAAGATATGCTCTACGCCGTTGTCTTTCAGCGCCTGCAAGACAATTTCGGCGCCTGTCATCTGGTTTTCTGTTCCGCTCATCGGTTTCCCGTCCGTCTCTTTCGTATTTCCAGGGGTGCTTATCGAATTTCCGGGCATAAAAAAAGGCCCCTTGGAGGAGCCTGCTTACCGCGCATGGGTGCTTTCGCCGGGTGGTTACACCACCCTGCCCATGCGCGTTCCCACCACAAGAATAACAACCGTCAGATTTTTCATGGCTCGAAGTGTTAGCCACAAAGACAGCGCGCGTCAACGCTTTTCCCGATGCGCCGAAACGGCACGGAACCCGGCGCCGGCGGGAAAAGGTGGCGCAAAGCCGCATCGACACGAAACGTCTTATTAAGCGGCCCCGGCTAGAATTCGCCTTTGATGGCAAGGAGTGCCGTGATTGCTGAACAATGATTTTCAGAAGTCTATAGTGGCAGGCGAACAGGAACGCCGGGACGACGCGTTGCAGGGCAACCGTCTGATGGGTCGTGTCGTGGCCTGCAACGGCTCGCACGCCACGATCAGCGCTGTCGCCGAAAGCGGGCAGACCGCCCTCACCGAACTGTGGGCCGTCGGCCGCCTCATCTCGATTTCCGTCGGCCGCAACCGCGTCGTCGCCCTTGTCTACTCCATGTCCACCGACCAGCAGAGCTGGGTGGAAAACCGCGACACCGTCTTCCGCATCGAAGTCGAGTTGCTCGGCGAAGTCCATGTCGGCCCCGACGGGCGCGAGGAATTTTCCGCCGGCATCACCGACTATCCGCATCTCGGTGCGATCGCGCACCGCATCCGCGCCTCCGACCTCGCCAAGGTCTACGACACCGGCAAGAACGATGTCTGCGCCATCGGCAAGCTGACGCAGGACGAAAGCATCGACGCGACGATCCATGTGCCCTCCATGCTGGAGAAGCACTTCGCCATCGTCGGCACGACCGGCGTCGGCAAGTCGACCGCCATCACGCTTCTGCTGCACAAGGCCATTCAGGCGGATCCGCGCCTGCGTATCCTGATCCTCGACCCGCACAACGAATTCGCCTCCGCCTTCGGCGATCTCGCCGTCGTCATCGACACGGATACGCTTGACCTACCGTTCTGGCTGTTCCGGCTGGAGGAGTTCGCCGAAGTCGTTTTCCGCGGCCGCCCGCCGGTGCCGGAGGAAATGGATATTCTGCGCGACCTCATCCCGGAGGCCAAGCGTGCCTTCCGCGGCGCAAGCGACAACGGCCTGATGCGCCGCACCAGCGAGAAAAGCTCGGTGACCTCGGACACGCCGGTGCCCTTCCGCATCGCAGATCTGCTGGCACTCATCGACGAGCGCATCGGCCGGCTCGAGGGACGGGCGGAAAAGCCGCATCTGCGCTCGCTCAAGGTCAAGATCATGTCTGCGATCAACGACCCGCGCTACCACTTCATGTTCTCCTCGAACACGATCACCGACACGATCCTCGATACGATCGCCCGCATCTTCCGCATTCCCGGTGAAGGCAAACCGGTCACGACCTTCCAGCTCGCCGGTATTCCCTCGGAGGTCGTCAACTCGGTCGCCTCCGTCCTCTGCCGCATGGCCTTCGAAATCGGCCTGTGGAGCAATGGCGGCGTGCATATGCTGGTAGTCTGCGAAGAGGCGCACCGCTATGTGCCGGCCGATCCGAAGCTCGGCTTCATGCCGACGCGCCAGGCCATTGCCCGCATCGCCAAGGAAGGTCGTAAATACGGCGTTTCGCTCGGCATCATCACGCAGCGCCCCGGCGAACTCGATCCGACGATCCTGTCGCAGTGCTCGACGATCTTCGCGATGCGCCTTGCCAACGACCACGACCAGGAAATCATCCGCTCGGCCATTCCCAATTCCTCCTCGTCGACGACGAGCTTCATCTCCTCCATCGGCAATGGCGAAGCGATCGCCTTTGGCGAGGCCGTCGCCGTGCCGATGCGCATGCGCTTCTCCCGCGTCGAGGCAAGCCGCCTGCCCAGGGCGAACGGCACCGGCATGAAGATCACCGACGAGACGCCACAGAGCGTCGATCTGCGCAACATCGTCGCGCGCATGCGCGCCATCACCGGCCCGGATATTTCCGGCTTCCAGAATTCCTATCTCTCCACGCAGGGCCAGGGCGGCACGTTGCCGACCGGCTACGAGGATGCGCCCTACGAGGACGAAGAGGACTATATCGACACGCTGCAGAACGTGGCCCCGCCCCCCCGCCCGGCCGCCGCAGCGCCGATACAGGATCCCTACCGCTCGGTCGCTGCCGCGCCGCCGACGCATGAGCCCTATCGTCCGGACATGCTGCCGGGCGCAGCCAGCGCCTATGACCAGCCGCCGCAGGACCGGTTCGAGTCCATTCGCCGCGAATTGACGACGGAACAGCCGCGCCCGGCGGCCGATCCCTATCGCCAGCCGCCCCGCCCGGCCTTCGGCGAACAGCAGCAGGAGCCGCCACGACGCGAAGGCTCGATCCGCGAACAGCTCCTCAAGAAACCGCTCAGCAGCCTCATCCGCCGTTAATTCGCAGCCAAGGGATCGATCCGCCGCCAGCTCTCGTCGAGCTGGTTGCGGAACCACGTCATCTGGCGCTTGGCATATTGCCGGGTCGCGGCGGCACCGCGCTCGATCACCTCTGCCTCGCGCATCTCGCCTGCCAGCATCGCCGCGATCTGCGGCACGCCGATCGCCTTCATGACCGGCATGGCCGGCGGAAGATCTTGTGCAAGCAGCGCCTTCACCTCGTCCACCGCGCCCGCCTTGAGCATGAGGCCGAAACGCCGTTCGATGCGGGCAGCCAATACCGCGCGGTCCGGCAGCACGACGATCTTCTCCGCCTGCTCCGGATCGATCAAGGCCGGCCCCGACGCCGACTGGAAGGTCGAAATCGACTTGCCCGTCGCCTCGATCACCTCAAGCGCCCGCACGATGCGCTGCCCGTCGCCGACCATCAGCCGCGCCGCCGTTTCCGGGTCACGTTCCGCAAGCTCCCCATGCAGCGCCCCGGCGCCCTCTGCCGCCAGCCGCGCGCGCACCCGCTCGCGGATATCCTCGGGAATCACAGGCATATCCGACAGGCCGCCCGTCAGCGCGCGAAAATAAAGCCCCGTGCCACCGACGATAACCGGTCGTTTGCCGCGTTCCCGTAGTTCCCCCACAAGCGTGGTCGCCTCACGCAGCCAGTCGCCGGTGGAATAGGCGGCGCCGGCTGGCACATGGCCATAGAGGCGATGCTCGATGCCGCCCATATCCTCGAGCTGCGGGCGGGCGGTCAGAACGTTCAGCGTGTCATAGACCTGCATGCTGTCGGCATTGATCACCACGCCGTCATGTTCGGCCGCCAGCCGCACGGCAAGCGCGGACTTGCCGCTGGCCGTCGGGCCCGTTATCAGGATCGCGTCCCGCTTTCGATCAAGGTTTTCCATCATGGCTTTCGTTGCCACGCTTGTCGCCAATCCGTCAAACCCTGTTCTGACCCCAGCGCTCGCCGAAAAGGCGGCCGAGGCCGTCAACGCCTCCGGCCTCTATTGGCTCGCCGACGGCATCGCCTGCGACATCGCGCTGCGCGACGGCAGCGATCCGAGTGAAGCGGGCGGCAAAATCCGCGCCGTCATCGGCGACGCGCCGATCGATCTGGCCGTGCAGGATGCCGAGACACGCCGCAAGAAGCTCCTGATCGCCGACATGGACTCGACGATGATCGGCCAGGAGTGCATCGACGAACTGGCGGCCGAAGTCGGCCTCAAGGACAAGGTCGCGACCATCACCGCCCGCGCCATGAACGGCGAGATCGCTTTCGAGCCCGCGCTTCGCGAGCGCGTCGCCCTGCTCAAAGGCCTGCCGGTCTCGGTGATCGACGAGGTCATCGAAAAGCGCATCACGCTGACGCCGGGCGGGCACGAACTCATCGCCACGATGAAGGCCAAGGGCTATTACACCGCGCTGGTCTCCGGCGGTTTCACCGTCTTTACGAGCCGCATCGCCGCGACCCTCGGCTTCGACGAGAACCGCGCCAACCTGCTTCTCGACGCCGACGGCAAGCTGACCGGCGAAGTCGCCGAACCGATCCTCGGCAAGCAGGCCAAGGTCGATGCGCTGATCGACATCGCGGCCCGCCTCGGCATTTCCCCTGACGAGGCCATGGCCGTCGGCGATGGCGCCAACGACTTGGGCATGCTGCATCTCTCCGGCGCCGGCGTCGCGCTGCACGCCAAGCCCGCTGTCGCGGCGGAGGCGAAAATCCGCATCGACCACGGCGATCTCACGGCGCTGCTCTACCTGCAGGGCTATCGAAAATCCGACTTCGTAACTGGCTGACCCCAAGCAAAAGGCCGCTGAAGCGATGCTCCAACGGCCTGATTCAGTCTTTCCGAGAATGCCGGTAAGTCCCTGACGGGACTCACGTTTGCGTCAGTCGATGCGAACCGTCACATAGCGCAGCGCGCCGGTGTGGTTGGCGATCATCATCAGCGCATTGCGGCGGTCTTCCGATTTCAGCTTGTCGACGCGGGTCGTGACCTCCTCGGCCGTCGTCACCGCTTCCTGGCCGATCTCGACGATCACGTCGCCCGGCACGATGCCGCGCTCGGCCGCGGCTGAATCCGGCGCGACCTCGGTGATGACCACGCCCTTGACGCTTTCGACGATATCAAAGGTCTTGCGGGCATCCGCATCGAGATCGCTGATCGCCATGCCGAGCACCAGATCGGCCTGAACGGGTGCGGCCTTCTCGTCCGTCTCCGGCGTGGTGCCCTCGTCCATTGTGCCTTCGTCCTGCGTCACCTCATCGCCGGCATCCGCCTGCTTCTCACCGTCTTCAAGACGGCCGAGCGTGACCTTGACCGTGATCTCCTTGCCGTCGCGCAAGAGGAGCACATCCACCGCCTTGCCGACGGGGCTTTCGGCAACCACCCGCGGCAGGTCGCGCATCTCGTGCACGTCCTTGCCGTCGAAGCGGGTAATGACGTCACCCGTCTGGATCGAGCCGTTGTCGACCGGGCCGCCCTTGATGATGCCCGCCACCAGCGCGCCCTTGGTCTCCTTCATGCCGAGGCTTTCGGCAATATCGTCGGTGACCGGCTGGATGCGCACGCCGAGCCAGCCGCGCCGCGTCTCGCCGAACTCACGCAGCTGCGTGAAAATGTTCTGTGCCAGTTCCGTCGGCACCGAGAAGCCGATACCGATCGAGCCGCCCGAGGGCGAGATGATCGCCGTGTTGATGCCGATGACCTCGCCATGCATGTTGAACAGCGGACCGCCGGAGTTGCCGCGGTTGATGGCAGCGTCCGTCTGGATGAAGTTATCGTAGGGGCCTGCATTGATGTTGCGGCCGCGCGCCGAGATGATGCCGACCGTTACCGATCCGCCAAGGCCGAACGGATTGCCGATGGCCATCACCCAGTCGCCAATGCGCATGGTGCGGGAATCGCCGAAGGGCACGGCCTTCAGCGGTGCTTTCGGCTCGACCTTGAGGAGCGCGAGGTCGGTCTTCGGGTCGGTGCCGACAAGCTTGGCCTTCAGCTTGGAGCCGTTGGCGAAGTTCACCTCGATATCGTCGGCGCCCTCGATGACGTGGTTGTTCGTCGCGATGAAGCCCGAGGGGTCGATGACGAAGCCGGAACCGAGGGAATTAACCGTCTGGCCCTGATTGCCGCCCTCGCCGCCCTCACCCTTGAAGAATTCGTCGAAGAAATCCTGGAAGGGCGAACCTTCCGGCACCTGCGGAATGGGCGCCTTGTCGTCGCTCTTGACGTTCTGCGAGGTGGAAATGTTGACGACGGCGTCGAGCAGGCTCTCCGCGAGGTCGGCCACGGATTCCGGGCCGTTGTTCGTCGGCTTCACCTGCGCGGCGGCCGGCACGGCGAGTGGTCCTGCCACCAGCGAGAAAGTAACCGCGAGCGCAAGCGCCGCCTTGGCTGCGCTGGACGTCGTCTTCAAAGCCATATCAGGCATCCCCATTCGTTCCGGATCTCACGGCGAGTGTTTGCCCCGGATACGGCAAAAATCAGTCCGCCATGCTGAATTGATGTGAAAGTCATGCCCGTCTTCACGGGTTCCTGCAAGGTCCGCCGTCATGCGCCCCGGATGAACCAGACCATCAGCACGCCGAGCCCGATGGCAAAGAGCCCGCTCGCCCTGAGCTGGTTCTCGGGAACCTGCGGCAGCATTTCCGCCATGCGCCGCAAAACCGAAGGGGCCAGTGCGTACACCAGCCCCTCGATGATCAGGAAGAAGGCGATTCCCGTGAGGAAATCGGCCATGTCGTCAGTTCGCCGTCGCCGGCGTCGTGGCCGTGCCGGTCGTCGTGCCCGTCGCGGTGGATGCGGCAGGCTTGGTGCCGGCGGCGTCCTCGAAGTAGCGGAAGAACTCCGACTGCGGCGACAGCACGAGCGTCGTGTCGGACGCCCCCATCGCTTCCCGGTAGGCGCTCATCGACCGGTAGAAGTCGAAGAAGGCCGGATCCTGCGAGAAGGCTTCGGCGAACACGCGGCTGCGCTCGCCTTCGCCCTCACCGCGCAGGATTTCCGAATCGCGCTGGGCGGCCGCGATGAACTCGACGACCTGACGGTCGGCAATGGCGCGGCGGCGCTGGCCGGCTTCGTTACCGCGGGCGCGGATGAGTTCGGCTTCCGCCAGACGCTCGGCCTTCATGCGGTCGAAGGTCTGCTGCGAGACTTCCTGCGTCAGATCCGTGCGACGGATACGAACGTCGGAAATCGTGAGACCAAGGTTCGAAGCATCGTTGGTCAGTTCGCCACGAACCTCGCGCATCATCGACGCGCGCTCTTCGGAAAGAGCAGACTCGAAGCCACGCAGACCGTAGACCCGGCGCAGAGCCGAATCGAGACGGGTGCGCAGGCGCGATTCCGCCGATTCCCGGTCACCCGAAACGGTTTCGCGGAAGCGGCGGGCATCGGTGATCTTGTAGACCACAAAGGCATCGACCTCGTAGAACTTGCCGCCCGAGACCTGGACGCGGATGTCGTCGAGATCGAAGCGCAGCGCCTGGTCCTGGATGTACTGGACGCTGTCGGCATCCATGAAACCGAAGGGTAGCTTGAAGTAGAGGCCGGGTTCGGACTTGACGTCCTGGATCTGGCCAAAGCGGATGACGATCGCCTGCTGGCGCTCGTTGACGACGAACACTGAGGAATAGGCGATGAACAGGAGAACGCCGATGGCGATCAGGATGGCTGGCAAACGGTTACCCATTACTGCGTGCCTCCTGCCTGCTGGCCGGCCGTGCGGCCAAGCTCATTGAGGGGAAGGAAGGGAACGACGCCCTGTCCGCCCTGCTTTTCATCGATGATGACCTTCTTGGAGTTCTTCATCACGCCTTCCATGGTTTCAAGGAAGAGACGCTTGCGGGTGACATCGGGCGCTGCCTTGTACTGTTCGTAGATGGAAAGGAAGCGTGCCGCCTCACCTTCCGCTTCCTTGACGACGCGGTCCTTATAGGCGGCCGCCTCTTCGCGGATCTGCGCGGACTGACCGCGGGCAAGACCGAGCTTCTGGTTGGCGTACTGGTTGGCCTCTTCGACGAAGCGGTCTTCGTCCTGCTCGGCGCGCTGCACTTCGTCGAACGCATCGGCCACTTCACGCGGCGGGGCGGCGTCTTCGATAGCCACCGTGTTGATCGAGATGCCGGCGCCATAGGCGTCCATGGTCGCCTGGATCGTCGTCTTCACGCCTTCGGCGATCGCCTGACGGTTATCGCGGAAGATGTCCTGCGCCGGACGGCGGCCGACGACTTCGCGCATGGCGCTTTCGGAGACCTGCTGCAGCGTTTCGGCGGGATATTCGAGATTGAAGAGGTAGGCCTGCGGGTCGGTGACCGAATAGAGCACCGAGAACTGCACGTTGACGATGTTCTGATCGCCCGTCAGCATCAGGCCGGAGGCATCGGAATTCGACGCGGCCGCGCGGCGGCCGATATTCTGCTGCTGCTCGGTGATCTTGACGAGTTCGACCGTCTCGAAGGGCCACATGTGGAAGTGCAGGCCCGGCATGGAGATTTCCTGCTTGGGCTTGCCGAAGCGCAGCTCGACGCCGCGCTCGTCCGGCTGTACGGTATAGATGGAGTTCATCAGCCAGAAGACGCCGAGAAGCAGGAGGCCGATCACAACGGCGCCGCCGTTGAAACCGCCGGGCATGACATTCTTCAGCTGGTTCTGGCCACGCCGAATGATTTCCTCAAGGTCCGGCGGGCCGCCATTGCCGCCGCCGCCGCCACGAGGACGGTTCGGACCCTGCCCCCATGGCCCCTGATTGTTTCCACCACCACCGCCGCTGCCGCCGCCACCCCAAGGGCCGCCGCCGCCATTCTGATTGCTCCAGGGCATCAATACCTCTTTCTTTCATGTCCCCTTGGCGCATCTCCGCAAACCGCGAAAATCCGCCATCGATCTGTTGCTGCGCGTTTCGCGGATTGTTTCGCCGCGCAACGCTAGGTGAACCCGTTATAGGTATCCCTCAGGCACCTTTCAACAAATCCACGACGGGATGCGCGCGCGTGCGGCAAAATAGTTCGTGATCGACGCGGATCTGGGGCTTTAAGCCGTGGTTTTCCGGCGCCAGGTGACGAAGCGCATGGCGTGGCTGTCCTTCTCGCCCTGGGGAATGGGCTCCTCGACGACCTTCTCGAACACCGTGGGGTCTATTTCGGGAAATCGCGTATCACCGTCGACGTCAGCTTCGACATGGGTGACATGCAGGATATCCGCCCGGTCGAAGACCTGCGCATAGATCTGCCCGCCGCCGATGACGCAGACCTCGTCGACGCCGAGCTTTTCCGCCTCGCGCCGCGCGGAAACCAGTCCTTCGTCGAGCGAGGAGACCACCTCTGCGCCGGGCGCGGAAAAGGTGTTGTCCCGGGTGATGACAATGTTCGGGCGCCCCGGCAGCGGCCGGCCGATCGAATCCCAGGTCTTGCGGCCCATCAGCACCGGCTTGCCGAGCGTCAGCTGCTTGAAGCGCTTCAGGTCCGACGGCAGGCGCCACGGCAGGTCGCCGTCACGGCCGATGACACCGTTTTTCGCCACGGCAACGACGAGGACGATCTTGACCTGGCTCATGCGGCTTCCCGGAAATCAGACGGCGATGGGCGCCTTGATGGATGAATCGGCTTCGTAGCCGATCAGGGTGAAGTCCTCGAATTTGAAGGAGAAAAGGTCCTTCACATCGGGATTGATCTTCATGAACGGAAGCGGTTTCGGCCGGCGCGTTAGCTGCGTGCGTACCTGCTCGAAATGATTGGCATAGATATGCGCGTCGCCCAGCGTGTGGACGAAATCACCCGACTGCAGCCCCGTCACCTGCGCCACCATCATGGTCAGCAGCGCGTAGGAGGCGATGTTGAACGGCACGCCGAGGAAGATATCCGCCGAGCGCTGGTAAAGCTGGCAGGAGAGCTTGCCGTCCGCCACGTAGAACTGGAACAGGCAATGGCACGGCGGCAGCGCCATCTCGTCGACCAGCGCCGGGTTCCAGGCCGAGACGATGTGGCGGCGGGAGTTCGGATTGCGCTTGATGCTGTCGAGGACGGCGACGATCTGGTCGAGGTGACGGCCGTCATGCGTCGGCCAGGACCGCCACTGGTAGCCATAGACGGGGCCGAGCTCGCCCTTCTCGTCGGCCCACTCGTCCCAGATGGTGACGCCGTTGTCGCGCAGATAGCCGATATTGGTATCGCCCTTCAGGAACCACAGGAGTTCATGGATGATCGAGCGCAGGTGCAGCTTCTTGGTGGTCAGAACCGGAAAACCTTCCGACAGGTCGAAGCGCATCTGATAGCCGAAGACGCCGCGCGTGCCCGTGCCGGTCCGGTCTCCGCGGTCGGAGCCGTTTTCCATCACATGGGCGAGAAGGTCGAGATATTGCTGCATGGTCGCCGCCGATTCGTTGTCCAGCGTGAGATACTAATGCGCGAACGGCGGCGACCAAAGGGCGAAATGGGATTTCCCCGTTTTCCCCAAGGCGGGATGGCTTCTCAGGCCAGCGCGCCGAGTTTTCCGAGTTCCTTTGCGGTCAGGTAGTAGAAGGTGACGCGCGATTTCGTGCGGTCGTCGGCCATCGCCTTGCAGACCGCCTCGACCGCCTTGTCGGCGGCGTCGCCCGTGACGCCGAACTTCTTGCCGCACCACTTCTCCTTGACGCGGTCGAGTTCCGCGGGATCGGAGCAGGAGACCAGCGAGGAGTCGCGGTTGCGCAGCGCGATGCCGAGATGGCTCACGATCTTCTTGACGACGGCCTCGTCGGCACCGCTGTCATATTTGCGGACATCTGCGAGATAATCGGTCATGCTGTCTCCTCTACGATCGACATGCGTGCCGCCATCATGGCGAGCCTGACGCGAGGCCATGGTTTTCCCGTGCTCGCGGCAAGTCAAGCGATAAGAGGCGATGCCGGGCTCGCGCAGGATTTGTACCGGTATTTTTGCAATTTCTGAAGACATACCACGTAGAGGTGTAAGCTGCGGCCGGCAACAGCCATGCCGCTGACCAACGGCGGTAGCGGCAGGTGCGACAGACGGAAGACCATTCGCGGAGATTCTGGCTTGCCTATGGCGCAGCCTCTCTGGCCGTGGCAGCGATGGCGCTCGGCTGGGGTATCTTCTTTGCACTCGGGCACGCTTGGGCCCTCGTCGGCATCGATGTGGCGGTGATCGCCGTCGCCCTCATGAGTTTTCTTCTGGCGCATCGCCGCCAGCTCTCGGCGGCCCTGCTGTTCTCCCAGGTCTCCTTTTTCGTCATCATCCTGGTCTTCTGCCTCGTCTTCGACGTGCCGAATGCGGCAGCGCCGCGCGTCACGCATATCTTCCTGCTGGTCCTGGCGCTGCTCGGCTATATCAACCACCAGCGCGAACGCTCGCACCTCCAAGTCATCATCATCGTGCTCTGCCTCGTGTCCTTCATCGTCTTCTCGAGCACGCATGTTACCGCCCCGGTGACCCAGCCGATCGCAGACGAATTCCGCACCCTCGGCACCTGGGTGAATACGATCATCGCCGTCGCCCTGCTGTGCGGCGGCATCTATGTAATGCAGCTGAAATTCGCGCAGAACCTCGATCAGGCGCGTGATATAAAGGCCGCCCTCACCAACCGGGAATTCGAGCTGTTCTACCAACCGCAGGTGGATGAAGCGGGCAAGGTGTCGGGCGCCGAGGCGCTGCTGCGCCGCAAACGGCAAGGCGGCGGCTATATTTCGCCGGGCGAATTCATTCCCGCCGCAGAACAAGCCGGCTTGATGCCGGCGCTGGGCGACTGGGTGCTGGGCGAGGCCTGCCGGACCCTGGCCTTCTGGCAGCAAGAGGAGGCGACGCGTCACCTGAAACTGTCGGTCAATGTCAGCGTCGACCAGTTCATGAAGGCCGATTTCGTCGAAACCCTGATGGCCCGCATCGCGGCGCGCGACCTCGATCCGACCCGTCTCAAGCTGGAACTCACCGAGAGCATGATGGTCGACGATGTCGATCTCATCGTCGAGAAAATGCGGGCGCTGCGCGCCGCCGGCATCATCCTGTCGCTCGACGATTTCGGCACCGGCTATTCCTCGCTCAGCCACCTGCGCCAACTGCCGATCCACGAAATCAAGATCGACCGGTCCTTCGTGCAGGACGCGCCGCAGAACAAGCGCAACCGGATCCTCTTGAAAAGCATCTTCGACATTGCCCGCATGCTGGAGTTTTCCGTCGTCGCCGAAGGCATCGAGACGAAGGAGCAATTGCTGCTCCTCCAGTCCTTCGGCTGCACCATTTTCCAGGGCTATTATTTCGGCCGGCCCGTCCCGCTCGCCGAATTTCAGAGCCGGTGGGCGAACGACGCCCCGCCGCCTGCCGAACCCGCC
This sequence comes from Shinella sp. M31, assembly GCF_049199205.1. Classification (NCBI taxonomy): domain Bacteria; kingdom Pseudomonadati; phylum Pseudomonadota; class Alphaproteobacteria; order Hyphomicrobiales; family Rhizobiaceae; genus Shinella; species Shinella sp. M31. The sequence continues at coordinate 13,517 of NZ_JBLZPH010000119.1, forward strand.
TGACGGTAAATCGGAAATACCGTCATAAAACCCTTTTCTTGGGCGCCGGGAATGCCTATATGAAAGGTGCTGCCTCGGCAGCTATGGCAATAAACGGGCGGTGTAATAAACCCATTGGACCCGGGGGCGGTACCCGGCGCCTCCACCAAAAACCGGTCGACCTTGACGGACCGGCTTTTGATGGGGGCGAAATAGGATCGACAAGGGCGTAAAGATCGACTTTTTGCTCGGCATTGTACCACCGTTATCGGGCTAAACTTGTAGTTGCAAACGACAACTATGCGGAAGCTCGTCTCGCTGCTTAATCGCGGTGTGACACTTCACTCAAAGTCCTGACGGGTCGCACCGGCAGGCGGGGTCCGAAGGCACCTGGCAACAGAAGCCTTCACCTTCTCCAATCCGTTGAAATGGTCTATAGCTGTGCCAGATGACTCGTGCCGGAAGGCATGAGATGAGATGCAATGCCTGAATACAAAGGCAGCAGGAAGAAAGACAGGAACGGATGGCGCAAGACCACATTCGCTACGACATTCTCGCCCAGGACGCGCTGCGCAGCGTCATTCGCAAGGTTTTGTCCGAAGTCGCGGTTACCGGCCATCTGCCCGGTGAACACCATTTCTTCATCACCTTCCTGACGAACGCCCCCGGCGTGCGCATCTCGCAGCACCTCAAGGCGAAATATGCCGAGCAGATGACGATCGTCGTGCAGCACCAGTTCTGGGACCTCAAGGTCACCGAGAGCCTGTTCGAGATCGGTCTGTCCTTCTCCGACACGCCGGAAAAGCTGGTCATTCCGTTCAATGCCATCCGCGGTTTCTACGACCCCTCGGTGAGCTTCGAGCTGGAATTCGACGTTCCGGCGGCCGAGGAGGAGGAAGAGCACTCCGCCGAGATCACCGCCTATCCCGCCGTGCCTGAAAAGGCCGAGGACAACGGCGAAGAGCCGACGCCCCCCACCGGCGGCGACGACAACAAGGGCGGCTCGGTCGTCTCGCTCGATTCCTTCCGCAAGAAAAACTGAGTTCTCCGATGAGCGGCGACGTCGTCAATCTTCGCCAGTTCCGCAAGCAGAAGGCCCGCTCCGACAAGGAAAAGCAGGCCGAGCAGAACCGGCTGACCTTCGGTCGCACGAAGGCCGAGAAGACATTGACGCGCGCCCTCAACGAGAAAGCGGAAAAGACCCTCGATCAGGGCCGGCTCGGGCAATCCGGACGGCCCGACGAGACGAAGGACTGAAAGCTTTTCAAGCCTTTGCCGGCAAAACCGGAATCGATCTCCCACACCCTTGAATCGATGCACAAGGCATGATCCGCAAATATTCTACGACCCTGCACGGCCACCGCACGAGCTTTTCGCTGGAGCCGGCCTTCCATGACATGTTGAAGGGCATCGCCGACGGGCGGGCGCTGCCGCTGGCCGCCCTCATCCGCGAGATCGACGACACCCGCGCCGTGGACGATAATCTCTCCTCGGCGCTGCGGCTCTATGTGCTGGAATGGTTGAAGGAACGGGTGGCCGACAGCCCGGTCAGTTGACGCCCGGCAGGCCGTCGAAATTCAGCTGGCCGCCATCGATTGGCGGCAGGTCCTCGCCGCGCTCGACACCTTCGCCCGGCGAGATCAGGCGGCGCTGCCTCGCTTCGTCCTCGGCCTTGCGCGCTTCCTCGGCCGCCCGCTGCTCGGCAAGCCGGCGCGCCTCCTGCTCGGCTTCCTTGAGACGCCGCGCGTCGTCCGCGGCCTTGCGACGCACGCGCTCGGCTTCCTCGGCGGCGGCGCGCGTCGAACGCTCCTGCTCCAGCCGCTCAAGCGCTTCGGCCCTGCGGCGCGCCTCTTCCTCAGCCTGCAAACGTGTCGCCTCGGCAAGGGCCGCCCGCGCCTCGGCACGGGAACGGTAAAGCGCCGCCTCCCGACGCAGGCGCTGTTTTTCCAGCACATTGGCCTGCAAGGTCTCGACCCGCCGGCGCTCCGTCTCGAAGCGGCGCAGCGACAGGAAATTGGCCAGCGGCTGCACGTCCATCTCGAAGCCGGGCGCCTCGACAAGGCCGCGATAGCCGAGCACCACTTCCGGCTCGGCGCCCGCCAGCGCCTCCTCGCCCGCCTTGTAGCTGACGGCAAGACGAGCCGTCATGGTATCACCGGCAAGATCAACATCCGCATCGCCCGTCAGAGCCGCCCTGCCATCCTCGGCCGTCACGCTCTGCACGCGCAGCTTGCCGCCGGCCAGCGCAAAGGGAATGCGCACCTCGCCAAGAGCCGCTTCCTTTTGAAGAACCGCGTCAGCTGTGAAAACCGCGACCCGTTCCGGCGTGACGTCCCCCTCGATACGGTCCGCATTCGCGAGCAGCACCGGCAGCGCCGCCGTATCAAGCCCGCGCAACGTCAGGTCGGAAACACGCACCTCACCGGAGCCGCTCGCGCCTTCCACCATGCTCCGCACGCTCTTGCCGGAGGCATCGACGGCCAGCGTCAAATCCGCCTTGCCGCTGGCGACGGAACCTTGCGGCCCAACCCAGACGATCTTCGACAGATCGGCGCCCGTCAGGCGCGCGCGCGCCTCGAAGAGGCCGTTCTCGTCGGCATTGGCGACCTTGAGACGGCCCGAAAGCCGCCCGCCCAGCCAGCCGCCGTCCATATCGTCAACCGTCAGCTCGCCGCCCTTCCACTGGAGAGTGCTCTTGAAATCCTCCACCGCGCCATAGAGCCCCGGCCAGAAGGAACCGGCCGACAGCGCAACCGAGACATCGGCGGCATCCTGCAACGGCTGCACCAGCGGCGTGGCGTTGAGCCCGCCTTCGACGGCATCCTGCGCCGGACCGGCGACGGCCTCGGCGAGGAAGGCGAAATCGACCGTATCGAAGCGCAGCGCGCCCGTGCCCTTGAGCACGGTCGCGGTGCGATCGAAGGTCAGCGTGCCGGAAAACGCATTGCGATCGGCTTCTCCGGCAATATCCGTAATGGCGATCGCTTCGGGACTGGTCGTCACCGAGGCTTGCAAGGTCATTGGCAGGCCGGCACCCGCCTGCGGCACGGCGATGCCGTTCATCATCAGATAGGGTTCGATATCGTCGCTCTTGGCGCTCACGGCGAGCGTACCGTCGAGGAACCGGTCGGCGGCAAGCATCGCCGTGCCCTTCGCCGAAATCGTCGTGCTGCCGGCATTGAAGGTGGCGGATACCGTCGCCGGTCCCTCCTCCGGCTGCGTCACGCGGAAGGTGGCGCTGCCGTCGGGCTCGGCATCGAAGGGCAGCGGATCGAGCCCGATCTGCCCGGCGAGCACGACGGATTGCGGATTGAACAGGCTGCCCTCCAGCTCGAAGCGGCTGCCGGCCAGGAGATCGACCGGCCTTTCCGCCGAGAGCTTCAATTCCAGGCGCCCCTCGTTGACGGGGCCGGTGACGGTCAGCACCGCCGGCTTGTCCTGCGCCATGGTTGCGCGTATGGAGAGGTCGGCATTGTCGTAATAGCCGGCATTGGCGACGAAACGGTCGAGAAGCGGATGGGCCGGCAGGTGCCGCGCCAGGAGATCGGCGACTGGCCGCATGGCCGCCGCCTTCAGCTTCACATCGATGCCGGCGCTCGGTGCCAGCAGCGTTCCGCCCAGCGTGCCGCTGGCCGACAGCGTCGCGCCCTCGAGCGCGGCGATGTCGAGATGGTTCAGCGTCAGCAGGCCATCCTTCATCGACAGCGCCGCATTGACGCCGTCGGCAGTCTCGCCGAAGGCGGTGAAGCGATCCGCCTTGATATCCAGCGCCATCGCATGGTCGGCCAGCGTGCCGAGCGAGGCATCGCCGGCGACGAGGCCGGTGAGCGCCTGCAGCGATTCCAGTTGCACCTCGTTGCCGCGCAGTTCCAGCGACAGGGTCGGCGGGGCATCGCTACGGGATTCGCGCTCCAGCCGGCCGTTAAGCGACGCGCCGCCAATGGCGATTTCCAGGTTTTCGAAGCGCTGCAATTCGTCGGTCAGGTTCACATCGGCGGAAAAACCCGCCGTCTTCAGCTTGCGGATTTCCGGATCGACGGAGCCGGCAAGCCATGTCGCAAGGCCCGACGGCTGGTTGGACGCGATCAAGAGGTTGCCGACGAAGCCGCGGTTTTCGCGCAATGTCAGCCGCCCCTTCGCCTCCAGTGCGGTGCGTCCCGGCAATTGCGCATCCGCCCGGTCGATGCGCCATCCGTCTCCGTCCGGCTTCACGTCGAGGCGGATCTCTCGCACCGTCGTATCGCCCACCACGACAGCCGGCAGAAAGAGACTGGCGCGGCCCGGCACCTGCGGGATTGGAATATCGGCGGCGATGGCGAGGAGCGCCTGAAGCCGCTGGCGGGCGGAAAGCTGCGGGTCGCGGCCGGTCTTGCCCGTCTCGCCGCTATTGCCGATGCGCGAAACGTCGATCTGCTGGCCATCGGCGATCAACAGGAATTCCGGCGCACGGCCGGTGTCCAGCGTCGCCTCGCCCGTCACCACATAGGGATCGGCGACAGGCCCGGCTTCCAGCCGATATTCCGGAATGCGCACGCGCTCGTTGGAAAGCTCGAATTTGCCGGAGATGCGGATTGGATCGCTCGCCACCTCGCCCTTGGCGCGCGGTTTTTCCGAAACGGTGAAACCGCCCTGATATTGCGGGCGGAAATCGACGATCTTCAGCGCGCCGTCAAGATCGGCGGTGAAGGCGAGACTATCGGGCACGATGCGGGCGCGCATGGACAGCGCGCCATTCTCCACCTGTCCGCTCGACAGCTGGAAGGCACCGCTCTCGCCATCGAGCGCGCCGCGTCCGTCGATGCGCCAGGGACCGGCCAGCGTTTTTGCCGAAACCTGCGCATCGAGCCCGGTGACATGGCGCGTGCGGCCCGTCTGCTCGTCGACGAATTCGATATCGCCGCCGGTAATGGCGACATTTTCGAGAATGACGGTGCGGGCGGGAATATCGGACTTGCGGCCCCGCGCCCAGTCGAGCGTGCCGTCCTGGAAGAGCTTGATCCGCGCCTTCGGCTCCTCGATACGCATATCGAAGATCAGCGCCTCGCCGGAGAGGAAAGGCGCCAGTTCCGCGTCCATCGAGAAGCGCGCGACCTCGACCAGCGGCTTGCCGTCCTCCGGCGAACCGACGCGCACGTCGTTGAGCGTCACGGACGGGAACGGAATGAGGCGGGCGTCGACGCTGCCATGCACGGTGACGGGGCGGCCCATGATGCGGCTCGCCTCACGCTCGAAATCCCGCCGGAAACTTGTCCAGTCGACGAAGAGCGGCGCCAGCAGCGCCGCAAAGAGCGCCACGACCACCAGGCCGCCACCGATAAGCATGATCCTAGAAAGCACGCCGCATGCCTCGAATTCCAATTACTCGCGTCACGATAACGCGAAAGCCCGCTACAGGGTCGAAAAAATCTTGCCGGGGTTGAGAATGTTGTCAGGATCGAGCGCATGCTTGATCTGCTTCATCAAGGTCACCGAGCCGCCGAGTTCCGTCGGCAGGAAGGCCTGCTTGCCCTGCCCGACACCATGTTCGCCCGTGCAGGTGCCATCCATGGAGAGGGCGCGGGCATTGAGACGGCCGACGAAAGCCTCGACCTTTTCGACATGAACGGGATCCTTGTCGTCGAAAACCACGCAGACATGGAAATTGCCGTCGCCGGCATGGCCGACGATCGGCGCCAGCAGACCATGCTCTTCGATGTCGCGCTCGGTCTCCGCCACGCAGTCCGCGAGGCGCGAGATCGGCACGCAGACGTCGGTCGCGATCGCCTCATAGCCGGGACGCAGGGCCTTCGAGGCCCAATAGACATTGTGCCGGGCCTTCCAGAGCTTCGCCCGCTCGTCGGCATCGGCGCTCCAGTGGAATTCCCCGCCGCCGCATTCGGCGGCGATGGCGCCGAACTCTTCCGATTGCAGGCGCACGCTCTCCTCCGTGCCGTGGAACTCCACGAACAGCGTTGGCTGTTCCGGCAGATCAAGGCCGGAATAGGCGTTGCAGGCCTTGATCTGCAAGGTGTTGAGCAATTCGATACGGGCGACGGGAATGCCGAGCTGGATGGTCGTGATCACCGCATTGCTGGCATCCTTCAGCGTGGGAAAACCGCAGATGCCGCCGGCAATGACGGCGGGAATGCCTTGAAGGCGCAATGTGACGGACGTGAGAACGCCGAGCGTACCCTCCGCGCCGACGAGAAGGCGCGTCAGGTCATAGCCGGCGGAGGATTTGCGCGCCCGTCGGGCGGTGCGAATCTCCTCACCGGTCGCGGTGACGGCGGTCAGGGCCAGCACATTGTCCTTCATCGTGCCATAGCGCACGGCATTGGTGCCGGAAGCGCGCGTCGAGGCCATTCCACCGATCGAGGCATTGGCGCCGGGATCGATGGGAAAGAACAGGCCGGTATCGCGCAGATAGACGTTCAGCTCCTCGCGGGTGATGCCAGGCTCGACGGTGCAGTCGAGATCCTCGGCATTCACTTCGAGAACGCGCTTCATATTGCTGAAATCGATCGAGATGCCGCCGAAGGGCGCATTGACCTGCCCTTCCAGCGAAGAGCCGGTGCCGAAGGGAATGACGGGCACCTTGAGGTCCGCGCAAAGCCCGACGACCGCCTTCACCTCCTCGGCATTTTCCACGAAGACGACGGCATCGGGAAGCTGCGCGGGAATATAGGTCGTGGTATGGGCGTGCTGCGTGCGGATCGCCTCGCCGGTCTGCAACCGCGTGCCGAAACGCTCGGAAAGACGGGTTATCGCTTCCGCGATCCCCGCCTCGTTGCGCTGGCCCGTCCTGATATCCGCCAATGCCATGGTAAGGTCCTCACTCTCTGAGGTTTACTCAGCAAATTGGCGCCCGGCTGTCCAGCCGCAATATCCGGTCATGCCCGCATTCCGGCGTGATCACTCGGCTGCCTGCGCCAGAGCCTCGTCTTTCGGCTGCTCCTTCTCGCGGGCGCGCGTCAGCATCTCGGCATGCTGGAGCTCGGCGGCAAGGCGGCGCTCCTCGTCGGCATGCGGGCTGGTGAACCGGGCGATGACGAGATAGGCGACCGGCGTCAGATAGAGCGTCACGACAGTCGCAAGACCGAGGCCGCCGACGAGAACCCAGCCGAGCGAGATGCGCGCCTCCGCGCCCGCCCCACTCGCCAGCACCAGCGGCACCGCACCGACAACGGTGGCGATCATCGTCATCAGCACCGGACGCAGGCGGATGTTCGAGGCATTCTCTATGGCGCTGCGGATATCCTGGCCCTGGTCGCGCAGCTGGTTGGCGAATTCGACGATCAGAATGCCGTTCTTCGCCATGATGCCGACGAGTAGCACGAGGCCGATCTGACTGTAGATATTGAGCGTCGTGCCGGTCAGGATCATCGCGAAGACGGCGCAGGCAAGCCCCAGCGGCACCGTCACCATGATGATGACGGCGCTGACGAAACTTTCGAACTGCGCCGAAAGCACCAGGAAGATGATGGCGATGGCGAAGCCGAAGGTGATGACGAGGCCGCTCGAATTCTCCTGCAGCGATGCGGCTTCCGCCATCGGCATCAGACGCGAGCCCTCGGGCAGCAGCGGCTGCGCCATCTCCTCGACCATGGCGAGCGCGTCGCCGAGTGCCAGACCGTCCTTGAGGCCGGCGGAGAGCGAGACGGCGCGTAGCTGCTGCTCGCGAGAAAGCTGCGGCGCAACGGCTTTCTCCTCCAGGGACGCGATGGAGGACATCGGCACGATCTTGCCGTCGCCGGTCTTAAGGAAGATGTTTTCGAGGTCCATCGGATCGTTGATGGGCGTCGTGGTGGAGGACAGCTTGACCGGGTAGGACTGCCCGTCGACATAAATATCGACGACGCTCGTGCCCTCCAGCATCGCCTGCAAGGCAGCTGAAAGGCCCGTGATGTCGATGCCGAGATCGGCCGCGCGCTCACGGTCGACGGTCACGGAAAGCTGCGCCTGATTGGCCTCGTAATTGAGGCGGACGTTTTCGAACCGGCCGCTGTCCTGGATCTTGCGCACCAGCTCCGCCGCCGCGTTGCCGAGCTTGGTATAGTCGTTGCCGACAAGCGCGACCTGCAGGCCGTTGCCGGCGCCGCGAATGCCGAGGCTGTTGGGCTGCTGCGCGAAGGCGCGCACCGAGGGCACCTCGGCGACGGCCTTATTGATATCCTGCACGATCTGCTGCTGCGAGCGTTCGCGCTCGCTCCACGGCGCCAGCGTCAGCACCATGAAGCCGCTGTTGGTCGAGCCGCCCTGCCCGGAGATCGAGAAGACGTTGACGATCTCGCCGCCGTCATAGAGCGGACGCAGCTTGTCTTCGATGATCTTCATCTGGTCCTGCGCGTATTCCAGCGACACGCCCTGCGGCGCGTTGATGCGCAGCATCACCATCGAACGGTCCTCGGTCGGCGTCAGCTCGGACTTGATGGTGAAGAACGAGGTGGCGCCCGCCGCCGTGAAGAGCAGCGCGACGATGAAGACGATGAAGGGTGCACCGAGGCAGGCGCTGAGCGAGGCGCGGTAGAAGCGCGAGGCGGCTCCGCCGATGCGCGCGAGGATGCCGGTAGGTTCATGCGTCATGTCCTTCGTCAGCAGGCGCGAGGCGAGCATCGGGCAGAGCGTCAGTGCCACGAAGGAGGAGAGCAGGATGGCGAAGGCGAGCACGAAGCCGAATTCGCGGAAAAGCCGCCCCGCCTGGCCGGGCAGGAAGGAGAGCGGCACGAACACGGCGGCGAGCGTGGCGGTCGTCGCGATGACCGCGAAGAACACTTCCAGCGTGCCGAGAATGGCGGCGGCGCGCGGCTTCAGGCCTTCTGCCCGGCGGCGCACGATGTTTTCCAGCACCACGATGGCGTCGTCCACCACGAGACCCGTCGCCAGCACGATGGCCAGCAGCGTCAGGATGTTGACGGAGAAGCCCGCCATATAGATCGCCGCGATGGTGCCGATCAGCGCGATCGGCATGCTGATCGTCGGGATGAGCGTGGCGCGCCAGTCGAGCAGGAAGAGATAGATGACGAGCGTCACGATCAGGACGGCGACGACGAGCGCAATCTCCACCTCGTGGATCGCGCCATCGATGAAGAAGGCGTCGTCGCTGGTGATCTTGATCTGCGTGCCCTCGGGCAGGATCGTGCCGAACTGCGCCACCATCTGCTTGACGCCGGCGGAGATGTCGAGCGTGTTCGACTGCGCCTGGCGGATGATGCCGAGGCCGATGCCCTGCCGCCCGTTCGAGCGCAGCGCCGTCGAACCCTCGTCGGGGCCGAGCGTGACCATGGCGACATCGCCGAGGCGCACGTGGTTTTTCAGGATGAGGTTTTCGAAGTCGGACGGCTTGGTCAAATCCGCCGTGGCGCGGACCGTGATGTCCTGGCTCTGGCTCTTCAGCGAACCGGCCGGCACGTCGAAGGCGGCGGTCGCAAGCGCATTGCGCAGATCGGCCACCGTCAGACCCCGAGCGGCAAGCTTCGCCTGATCGACATCGACGCGAAAGATCTTCTCCTGGTCACCATAGACGGCGACGTCGGCGACGCCCTCGACGGAGGCAAGCCGGTCGGTGATCTCGTTTTCGGCCAGCAGCGTCAGGTCTTCCAGCGAGAGCGTGTCGGAGGTCAGCGCAAGGCGCATGATCGGCTGACTGTCCGCATCGGCCTTCACGACGCGCGGATCGTCGGCATCGTCGGGCAGCTGGTTCGTCACGCGGCCGAGCGCGTCGCGCACGTCGTTGGCAGCTTGGTTGATGTCCGTCGTGTCGGAAAATTCCAGCGTCACGCGGCTGCGGCCGAAGGAGGAGACGGAGGAAATCTTCTTGATGCCCTGCACGCGCGAAACGCCACCCTCGATGACATCGGTGAGCTCACGGTCGATGGTTTCCGGCGATGCACCGTCGAAATCGGTGGTGACGCTGATGACCGGTTGATCGACGGAGGGCAGTTCGCGGATTTCGACGCCGGTGAAGGCGGCAAGGCCGGCAATGATGATCAACGTGTTGAGCACGAGGGCCAGGATCGGCCGGCGAATGAAAAGCGCGGTAAAGCCCGCCTTGCCGCCATCGTTCATTCCGCTCGCCTCGCCCGACATCACGTGCCCTCCGCGACGGCGGGTTTATCCTTGGTGGCACGCTCCTGCGCCGTGCGCACCGCGCCACCCGGCCGGAGCGTCTGCACGCCTTCGGTCACGACGGCGTCCCCCTCGGCAAGCTCGGCCTTGACCAGCACCTTGTCGGGATTGCGCTGCACGATATGGACGGGCACGCGCTCCGCCTTGTCGCCCTTCACGCGCCAGACATAGGAACCGTCGGCGCTCCATTGCAGCGACAACGGATCGACGCTTGGGTAGAGATCGCCGGCAAAGCGCATGGTCACCTGGAAGGACATGCCGGCGCGCAGCACGTCGTCGGGATTGGGTATGCGCGCGCGGACGCGCAGCGTGCGGCTTTCCTGGTCGATGCGGTTGTCGATCGCCTGCACCGTGCCGGTGAAAGTCTCGCCCGGCCGCGCAACGGCCGTGGCACTCACTTCCCCGCCGACCTTGACGCTGACGGCGAAGCGCTCCGGCACCCAGTAGTCGACAAGAATTTCCGAGCGGTCGTCGATGCGGGCAATGGCGGTGGAGGTTGTGACATAGTCGCCGGGATTGACGGAGATGATGCCGACCACGCCGCCATAGGGGGCCGTGATATCGCGGCGGCGCAGCGTCAATTCGGCATTGCGCAGAGCGAGCTCGGCGGCCTTCAACGCGGTCTGCGCATCCTGAATGTCGGCCGTACTGGTGGAGGACCGCAGGTTTTCCAGGCGTTTCAACTTCTGCTGGGCCGCCTCGACGGTGACGCGGGCCTGATCGGCGGCGATCTTCTGCTCGTCGCTGTCGAGCCGGGCGATGACCGCCCCCTGCTCCACCCGCGTGCCGGATTCGACGAGAACTTCTGTAAGATTGCCGGTGGCATAGGGCGTTACCGTCACCGTGCGGATCGCCTCGCCGTCGCCGATGGCGTTCAGCCGGTCGTTGACGATTGCCATGGCAACCGGCTTGGTGGCGACCAGCGTCGGCCCGCCGCCGAAACCGCCGCGACGCCCGCCGCCCTGATTTCCACCATCCGCCTTTTCATCGGAAGCCGGCGCGATGGCCGCGACGAGCGGTGCCGGCAGGCCGGCGGCCGTCAGCACTCCGTTTGCACCGGGCGCGAAGCGACCCCAGAGCAGGACCCCGGCCGAAATGACGCCAAGGCCGATAAGGAGCTGTTTCCAAACCCGCATGCACTCTCTCTCCGATGGAAGCGAACCGTCACCTTTTGCAGTGCGACATAGGGCAAGTATCCCGTTTTGGAAATGAACCGGCAATGAAAGAATCGGATCATTACGGAATTGTAAGATTGAAGGTTCGATCCGTTACCGAAATGTAAGAAAACGTGGAGAAATCTTCCCCCGACGCCTCCTATCCGAGTATGGGCGTGACTGGACGCTCCTTTCCCTTGTGATAGCATTTCTGTCGGCCCACGGGCCGCGAACTATTTCAGTATTCTTTCATAAGCCTATTGAACGAGAGGGGAAACCATGTGCGACGCTTGCATTATTGACTCTGTGAAATCCCGCATGCTTTCGAGACGTAGCTTCTTCCACGCCGCCGCCGCGGGCGGGGCCGCCGTTGCCGCCGCAAGTTCCGGTGCGCTGAGTCCGGCACTCGCCCAGGCGCCATCGAAGGTGATGGACCTGACACACGAGCTCTACGAGGACTTTCCGACCTTCTTCGGCCAGCAGCAGTTCTGGCGCGAGCAGAAGTTCAATTACAAAGAACACAAGTTCAACCTGTTCGAGCTGCGCGTCAACGAACACACCGGCACCCATCTCGATGCGCCGCTACACTTTTCCGAGGACGGCACGTCGGTCGCCGAAATCCCGGTCTCCGACCTCGTCGTGCCGCTTGCCGTCATCGACATCAGGGCGAAGGCGGATGCCAGCCCGGATGCGCAGCTGACGCCCGACGACATCAAGGCCTGGATCGCAGCCAATGGCGACCTGCCGGAGAAAGCCTGCGTGGCGCTCAATTCCGGCTGGGGCAAACATCTCGGCACCGACAAGTTCCGCAATGCCGATGCCGAGGGCAAGATGCACTTCCCCGGCTTCCATGTCGAAGCGGTGCAGTATCTCGCGGAAAATTCCAGCACCGTCGGCATCGCCGTCGATACGCTCTC
>NZ_JBLZPH010000012.1:0-59071 GCF_049199205.1 Shinella sp. M31
AAAATGCCAGCGCCGGATAACGCTCAATAACGCCATGTCGATCACTCCATAGCCCCCGCTGAAAACATGCGAGGGAAGGTTGGAACATGGGTCAATTCTCAATGGAAATATCAGGCCACGCCGGGTCAGTTCTCAGTGGCAATCAACAATTTAAGGGTTCCCAGGTCCTGACCTGCACGCATCAGAAAGTAAGCCAGCTTCTGCACCTCAATCTGACTCAATGGGTACATCATCTGCCGATAGATCGAGAGTACCTTGATAACCGCTGCCCGACCTGCGGTCATCTTCGGTTTAGCGGCTTCCGGAACCAATTCGCGCACGTTTTCGGCTGCGCTGGGTTCGAAAAGCTTGACCTCAACGTTCGGCACTTCTGCGAACGCCCCGAGAATCAGAGGCTTTACCGCACTCCACTCAAGTCCACCGTTGCCACATCCGAGTGGCGGCAGTGCGATGGATCTGATTTTCAGCCTCCGGATCTGCGGCCGCCTCGATCTGACGGAGGTAGGTGCGCGGGAAATGATACCGCTGTTCCGGGAGATCGTCATAGGTCGGATCGACCTTGGTGGTCAGTACGGCCTTCGCCATGTGATGGACGTGCTCTCTCGCTGGAAATCAGGCTCTCTTGAGCCTTGCTACCAGGCGGCAGGCTGACGCGAAACAGCCCGAGAGTGTCCTTTTACAGCCTCGTTTGCGTGGCATGAATGCACGTATTAATTGCACGAATTACTCGGCTCTCCGGTAAGCAAGATTCCTCATTTGTGCGGCATTGGCACCGTTTTTCTAAGTAATATAAGTATTTAATTTTGGTATTTACTTGGTTATATTTGTTTACCAAAACCATAGATTGGTTGTTTTGGGAGTTATTGCTTGAGATAATCGAGAGGTAAAGGCTGATGTGCTTTTACAATCATCAATCTTACATGGAGATACCCGTGACCGACACTCCCAACGCATCCGCTCTCCCTTCCGCCGCCCGCACGTTCTATGAAACCAACGCTGTCGCCGAAGACATCAAGAACCAGCTCGAAGAGACGGCCATCTTCCTCATCAGCGCTTCGCGCCGTTCGACCGAAGAGACCTTCAAGCTCGGCGAGCATCTTGAACGCGCAGCCGGGCTGCTCCCGGAAGGGACCTTGGAAAAGTGGGCGGTCGAGCGCTGCGGCTATAGCGCGCGTCACGTGCGGACCCAGCGCGCAGTGTTTCGCAACCTGGCTCCCTACAAGGACCTTCTGGTGGAGTTGGCCGTTGGTCCGACGGTCCTTGGAAAGTTGAGCGCTGCTGAACCCGAGCAAATCGAACAGGCCATCGGCTTCGCCGCCCAGAACGGCAAGCTCAGGGTGCAGGACGTCGCAGCGATTGTGGCCGGGTCGAAAAACGAGGCAGAGGCACTGCCGCAGATCGATCCGTACGATGTCGGCGGCCTTGACGGGCTCAAAGCGATCATTGCGATCAAGGTCCGGGAAGGCATCAAATCCTTCGTCGGACACCTGGAGGAGATCCGCACGCACGTCAGTGAGGCGTTGCCGAAGAAGAACATCGTCAAGAAGACGCTCTCTGGAAAGACACATCTGACGGCGCGCCTTGCCCATGAGGAACTGAAAAGTCTGGCGCAGTTCGTCAGACCCTATCCAACCGCGGCATACGTGATCTCGCCCACCTCCCTTCCGGGCAAGACGGGTTGGGCGGCGGTCAGCGCGCTGCTCTACAAGATGGGCAGCGAAACGACCTGGCCGGACAAAGGCGAGCTTCGGACCTGGTTGGAAACGGAAGTCCTGCCGATCCTGGAATGGACCACTTCCAAATCAAGCGCCCCGGCTTGGCTTGGCGCTGAAACCCGTGAGGCGCCGAGCGCGAGTGTTCCGGTCGAGGTTGGTGCGGACGAGCCAGTTCCTGCGGATGTCAGCGGCAGCCCCGACACGGTACTCACGCGTATCCCCTCGGTCGAAGAAAGGATGGAGTCTATCGCTGCGGCGTTTGGAGCCACTGCCACGATCGAGGCGCCCAAGTCCAAGCTCACACTGGGGGATGACGTTCCTTCCGTCGCTGAAGCACTGGCCAAGCCTGAAAAGCGCCCGACGCGAGCGGAACTCGTCGGCCGGATCAAGTCCGAGTCGGGCATCGTTACGAAATCTGTAACGCCACCAAACGCCGCCGCGTGATCGATTGACCCAAGACCGGGCGGCCGGAATCCCGGCCTTCCCACCAAATTCGAAGGGGCCGCACGTCGGCCCTTTTCTTTTTGCATTCGATGGCCAGTGGACACGCGCCGGCGAATGTGACGATCGCCGGAAGCGTTCATCGGTCCCGGACCTCGTGAGCCCGCCGTTAACTATGTACCGGCTTTGTTCTTTTTTGCTCTTCCGGGTCCTTGAGCCCGGCTCCCGGTCCTGCCAGGGTAAGGCCGTTCGGAAGACCGGACACAAAACGGCCCAAGCCGATGCTGGTAACATCGACAAGGGCCTGACCCTCAGCCTTCTTGCGAAAGGAAATGCTGCTGCCTGCCGGGCGGTGATATCCTCGAACTTCAACTGGATGGAGAACGATGTGGCGCCGCGACTGAAATCGCGGTCCTGAATCCGTATCCACTCCCCGGAATTCACGGAAAGCGCATAGCGCAGGGCATCAAGAAGCGCTGTCTTCCCGCTATTGTTCTCGCCGACGATCAAGTTGATGCTAGGATTCAATCGCACCCTGAAATCCGTAAGGGCGCGAAAATTTTTTATTGAAACGTCCGATAGATACATTCTGATTCCCCTTAGCAAATATTAGTTCCAGAGGGTTGGGCAATGCAATCGGAGGCTTCAGGATGCGGCGAAGCACTGCCAATGGCGAGAAGGATAATAAGCAACGCTGCAAAAGGCAGTAGTGCGTTCGCCGCCTTGTACCTTGGCTGAAGCCGGACCGCAGGCGTGTCGATTTTCTTAGTCCTAGCAGGAGCAGTACATAAAATCGCTGCCGTCACACGGGGGGATCATGAGTATGTTCGAGGACCGGCGGGGCTGACTCACGATGTCGCACTTGTCGGAAATTCGGGTGAAGGTCGGCCGCAATGCAGTCTGCAGGTTGTGTTCCGCAGAACCCCGACACGCTCAGACGACCGGTGCTCGGTCGACGGCGAACGGCAGTCTTTCGCGGGCCGATGCCTCCACGTCGCGATCGAATTCGGACTGGCTGTAGTCTCGTGGATAATAGGAAAAGCTCTTCAGCGTGAAATAGTTAGCCATGCTCATGAAACGTCTCGACACCTCGAGGCTCGCAAGCTCCGCCGCCTCCGCGTCGAACTCGTCGCTGAGATGCATGCGCGTGATGCCGGTCTCGATCGCGCTAGTAGGATCGACCGGACGAGCACCCGTATGCGACCACTCTTCCAGCAGGATATCGGCAGTCGCAGGCGGACCATAGGCGATGACAGGACCGACGGAGACGCCAGCGATGCAAGACGCGTGGGCATCCAACCATTGCGTGGTCTCCTCCAAGGTCCTTCGTGACTCGCCCGCGTACAGCAGCACATTGACCTTGGCCAGTACGCCGTTGTCGCTACAGGCCTGAAGCAGCGCGGACGCTTTGCTGAGATACCGCTCGGGATTGTTCGACTTCTTCATCGCTAGGATCTGGGTCGGCGACGCGGTTTCCAGGCCCAGATCAAGTACCTTTAGTCCGGCACCTGCCAGATAGGGTATAGCCTCCGGCAGCAGTGCGTCGACGCGGCTCTCCGTTCGCCACCGAATGTCGAGATTCTGCTCGTAAATCGCTGCCGCTAGTCGTGCACTCCAGCGGGGATTGGGCACGAACATAGATGCCTGCATGTAGGGATGTATCTCCGATCCGCCATATTGGTCCCGCACAAGGGCCATCGAGCGTGCGATCTCCTCGGGCTCCCTCAGCTTTTCCAGAGGGATATCGCGCTCCTCGCAGAACTTGCATCCCATGCCGCAGCCCCTGGATGCCTCGATGCTCGGCTGGAAGCGCAGGTGATCGACCACCAGCAAGTGGTTGAGGGTAAATGCCGGGGTCGGGGCTGCGAGACGACGCAGGTCCGGTTGATCGGTCAGGAGGCTCCCGATGGTGGGCTCGCCCAGGCCGGGGACGAGCACGTCTGCTTCGGGCAGCTTGCTTCTCAACCAGGCCACGTCGGGACCGACCACCCATCGGCCGCCGACGACGATGCGTGCGTCCGGGTCCGTTCCCTTCACGATCCGACAGAAGGCTTGTGCCCAGGGCAACGCGTAGAAACTCGGGACGGAGAGCATCACCGGGTGCGTCGTTGGGAAGGCACCCATCCCTGTCAGTCGTTCCAAGACGGCGTCGGGCGTTTCATGGTCGCCGTGGATTAGAAGGGTGCGCTGCCCGCCGAGGTCCAGCATGGTGGCCAGGGACAACGCGCCATAGTTCAGATAGAGTTGGCGACGGGCCAAAGGATGGTCCCGTTTCTTGGGGGCAAGTAAACCCGCCGAAACGAATGGAATTACATCCGATCTTTTCATATAAGGTGTTCTCCTGCCCCGGAGTGGGGAAGTCATATAGGAGCGATGATTGCCTTTTATAAGTATCGAGGGGATCGATGGTAGCGGAAAGACCGAACAGACCAGCCTTTTGGTAAACCGGCTGGCGGCTGCCGGCAAGCGCGTAATCCGCACCAAGGAACCGGATGGAGGTCACCTTGGAAGCGAGGTCAGGGCCATGATGGTTGTGCCCGATCGCACGCTTTCCCCCGTCGAGCAGATGCTTCTGGTGAGCGCCTCCCGATACGGACATGTCAGAACGGTGATCCGGCCCGCTCTGGCTGCCGGGGACTGGGTCGTTTCCGACCGATACGTCGATTCCACCTTCGCTTTCCAGGTGTATGGGCAAGAACACAGTCTCGTAGCGATGTTCGAGGCGATGAGGGAAGTGGTGGTCGCGGGCACGATGCCAGATATTACCATCATCCTCGACTTGCCCGCCGAAGTCGCCCTAGAAAGACGCTCCAAAAGGCAGGGCGACAAGGTTGACCCTGCGGAAGTCCACAGGAACTTTGGCGAGATTAGGCAAGGTCTCCTGGTGGCCGCCGCTCGTGCGCCCGGCCGTTGTAAGGTCGTTGACGCCGACGCGCCGTTGGATGAGGTCGCCGACCGGGTCTGGCGAGAGGTTGCGACCCCGTTTCGGCTCGAATGACTTCCGAGCCGCACCTACTTCCAGCTTCGACGGGACCCGGCCGCAGAGAGAAAGGCCCTTGCTACCTTGAATCCGCAGACCCGCAACCTTCTGGTGAAACACATTGCAGAGGCGGTGGAGGCCATGGGGCCCGCGCCGTTGTTCGAACGTTTCGCGGTGCTGCTGGTGGAGCACCTCCTCAACGTCGAACTTTTCCAAAGTGGGTCGTCCATATCCGGGAACCCCGTCGCTGGCACGCTCGACGCGACCTCGGCGGACCAGCGCGTGGTGGTCGAGGCTTCGGCGCTACAGACCTATTTCGGGCAGCAAATGGCGAAGGCGCGCAACGACCTCCGACATGCCTTGGAGCTCGCCCCAGGTGCCGAGCGCATTCTCTTGGTGTCGTCGCAGCGAGCGCCTGTCGGAACGATCGAGCATTTCGTTCAGGATGCGGCGCGCGATCCTGCCACGGCCGACCGAGAAATCGCCGTCTTCGACAGCCGCCGAATTGCAGAAGCGATAGTCGACGAGTTGGTGGTCAAGGACAATGCGATGGATGCCCTGTCCGAGCTGCTCCCGGCGTTGGACGAGGTCCGGGATCTGCATCCCTACAATCTCGCCGCGCCGGTGCTGGACAGCCGCTTTGTTCCTCGGCATGACGTCGACCGAGAATTGAGCCGCCGGGTGGCCGACAGCACTTGCGTGGAAGTCGCGGGCCTCGGTGGCCTGGGCAAATCGATGGCCGCAGCGGCGTTTCTGCGTCGGCATGGTGGCGAATTCGAATACCCATTCTGGGTTGATGCTCGCACCATCCGAGGTGTCGAGCAACTATCTGCCATACCGTTGCGCCGGGGTGGGGCCGACCGCAACGTGCTCGGATTACTGAAAAGGCACCGATGCCTGGTCGTGCTGGACGATGCCAACGAGGATTTGACCTTGGAAGCGCTGTTGGACGTATGCGGCCCAGAATCAAAGATCCTCGTCACGCGGCGAAGGCGGACGCCGGGATGCTACAATCTTCCCTTGATGGAGAGCGAGGAGGCACGCCTCGTTATCGATGCGGGTCTCAAGTCGCCGATTCCCGACCTTGCCTTCGCGGCCATCACCGCCGCCATCGGCGGGCATCCATTGAGCCTGCGGCTGGTGAACGCCGCCGTGCGATTCGGCGCCTCGTGGGACGAGATGATCGAGGATTGTCCCCGCGTGGGCAGCATGGCCGATGGCGAAGTGCTTCTTGCAGAAAGGGTCCTTGGGCGCTTGAGACCGATCCTCTCCCAAGAGCTGTCCGTGTTCGTATGGGCAGGACAACCCAACTGCGATCGCGAATTCCTCAAATTGGTCGTCGGTGCATTGGGCATACGAAAGCTCCAGGAGTTTGGGCTGACCGCACCCGACAGTCCCTCATCGGTTCGCCTGCATGACATCGTGTATTCGTCGTTGCGCACCTGCGACTGGCTCTCTCCGCAGCAGTCCAAGGAGCTCGACAATGCGCTCGAGCGATACCTGACAACTCAGATGCGAGGCGATGGGCATGGTCTGCAAACCACGGCGGCGCAGCTCCGCAACCGGGTCCTGAAGCTGGCGGTGGCGGGCGACCGGAGGCCGGCATTCCTGCATGCACTGCTCGCTGCCTGGTCACCTCACGAGATCGATCCTGCGTTGCTGCCTGTGCCTGCCGCCAAGGCGGCCGAGATCGCGGGCCGGGGCGCCACCGATTCCGACGCGGAGATCCTTCTTGTTCTCGAGACCATCGAGGCCTTGAATCGACACGAGAAGCACGTCAACGGATACGCGAGCGCGCAAGCGATGCTCCGAGAAGCACTGCCGGTCTACGCGATGCTAGGCGGCACTTCCGGCTTAAGCCCCCGTCAGTCGGCGGAGATCAAGCATCACCTTGCCAAGACGCTCAAGCTTCTCAGACGGGAGGACGAGGCGTTGGCGCTGTTCGAGGAAGTGGTGGCAAACTTCCCGCTGAACGAGGCCAAGCTGCAGCTTGTCCGCCTGCACGCCAAGCCCGGCGGTTACGAACGAGCCACCACGCTGGCGCTGGAGATAATAGAGGCGCATCGATCGGGAATGGGGGTCACGGCCTCCGTGCTCATGGGGCTGTCGGACACCCTGAATGGAGGTCGCGACCGATGGTCAGGCGAGATTCTCTCCGTGCATGACGAACACCTCATGTCGCAGGCCCTGTTCAGCGCCGCGTCGGGGGTCGCCCAAGGATACGATGCGCTTTCCGCATTCGCCCGGTCCTGGGCCTGGAATGCTCCGGAGCGCCTTCAGCAGCTGCTTTCGCAGTTGCCGGAACCCACGCCGTTCATGCTGAGCGACGAGAGGAGTCGTGCAGGCTATGCAGAGATCCTCTATCACGCGGCGCTGATGGAGACCGGCAGCGGCGGCGCGGACCGCGCCCTCGAGGCCTACGAGAGCCTGCGCTCCCCCGACGCATTTCAGCGGCGTCGTTGGGGAGAGGTCCTGAACATGCTGGGTAGATTCGAGGAATCCGAGATCCTGTTGCAGGGCATCGACGATCCAGATGGCCGCATATGGATTGCTAACAGCCTTTCGCAGACCAAACTGGGCTTGGGCAAGACCCAAGAGGCCCTCGCGCTTGCCGACGAAGCCATCGCCGGGGCCACGGGTCGCAACGAGATCTATCGGGGGAGTTTCCTGCTGCAACGGGCCAAGGCGCTCCTAGCGCTTGGGAAGGATCCGACTGCCGAACTCGAGGTGGCGCTCGCAGGAGGAATCAACCCCCGCCAGCGGACAGAGTTGCTCGACATGCAGGCCGCGCTGCGGAGCGACCACCCTCTGGCCGCTCGATAGTCGCGCGGCCCGCAAGCTGGTTTGTCGAGGCGGCGAGCTAATTTCTCTGCCAAGGCCGGGTACGTGCGTCATGTTACGGTGCTATACGTTTACGGCCGCCCGAGAACGGTGATTCTGCTTCCGGCCCCTTTCTGCCAGCAACGCGCCCCCAATTTTCCCGTTCTCTGCGTGGAGGGGCGATTCTGAAACCGGTCATTCCGTTGGGGCTCCCCCCGATCCCATTTGCCCTTGGGAATCATTGTCGTCAGTTCGAGGTCCCCAGCCACATTTTTTCTCTGCACGGACTGCAAGGTCCGTAACGACGTCGATTACGTCCAGAAGGCGGACATAGACGTATTCCAAGAGCAGTCGCATTTCAGTGAGTTCGAGGTTCTTGGAAGTCGTATAGAAGCTCGTTGGCGTTGCGTGGAGCAGGCGCGAGGTATACCGGTATATGTACTGATACTCCGGCTCCATCCCGACTGCCCTCGCGGAATCGAACCAATTCCATTTCGATACGCCACCCGCCTCGTCGATCAGCGTTTGACTAAAACGACTGACGAAGTCCAAGCGTACCTGTCGCTTGGCTTCGAGATCCGCCTGAGCGGCAGCCACCGCTTTCTTCCTGATCAAATGAGCTTGGAACCCATAGCCGCTGACCTTGGCATCTGCCGCGTAGGCGACAAAATGGCGTCGAGCCTCAAAATCGATCGCGTCCATCCGAGCCTTCTCAGCGTTCCGGACGATTTCCGCTGTCAGGTTTTCGCCATGCTCTTCCACGAGCGCCTTCATCCCCGGTACAGGATTGTCGCGCTCTGCCATCTCGTCGAGGAACTGAGCTTCGGCCTCCAGGTGGGCGATGTGCTGCGAGGTGTGATCCTCTCCGTCCTTCAGCGACAGCATAAGAAAACGAAGAGATTTCAGGGGTACTTGATGGATAGTCCTGAGCCATACAAGCAACTCGAAGACGTACCGAGTTAGAGAGATGACGCCGAGCGTTTCCAAGACGACAACGTTGTTTGCGACCAAGATCTGACAGCGACCAAGGGCTTCCGCTCCGATTTCGCAAGGTAGGAGGGTCTCCGCTCGCTCCCGTCCTTCTAGGGTGGCTATCTGCGGTTCGGCTGTCACCGCCCTGACTCGCCGCATTAGTTGCGCGATGTTCGGGGCAAGACCCTGAATCTCAGCGGCGACTGCTGCCACTCCGCTTTCGGCGTTTCCCGTCACTCCAGATTCTGCTGCCGTTGCTTGCATCATCTTCGTTCAATTTCCCAGTCTTTGCATCGGAGGTGCCGGCAAGCATTGATCGCGCAACTGTTGCTCCTTATGAGGTCGGGATAGCGCTGGAACAGGAAATATTCCAGGAGCACACCACAACCTCGCCTACTGCTGGTGATCAATCCCGTCCTGCAAAGCATGACGCTGGGTAGTATAGTTCCAGTCTCTTACGCCCGAATTGGTCCGGCAGGTATTTTGCGAGGCGGAATTCGACAATCAGATCTTTGAAGCTACCGGAGATGGCGGCGAGGCCATTGTAACAGCAGAGGGACACCTCATGGCTTGTCAGCTGGCTCCTGAGGAGATTTCCATAACGGTACTTCTGAGGTTGAGTCAAAACTGGATCCTCCTTGATTCGGAGAAGCAGAGTATAAAGTAGACGGTAGTATGGAGCGAAAGTGCTCTCATAGCGAGAGTGGACGTGATTAAGGTAGAGCTTCGCAGCAGTTTCGGCGGAGACCTCACCATCTGCCTGATTAGCTCGGCCAATCCAGTGTCGCATTTCCGTACTCGCACGTTTGAAGGCCTCAGTTCCTTCCACTCGTTCGCCAGAGTTTCGTTCCGTCGAAGCTCCATCTTGTAGATAATCTCTGCTGTATCGAAATTCGACGTCATTCCGCGCCTCACGGAGGAGGCGGAGAAGTTCGTAGAACGTCTGCTCAAATCGCTGAATGTGTTGATCCCTCTCAGTTCGAAATATCTGCTCCTGCTGCCGATTAAGGTCGTCCCGTTGCTGTTTCAGGGTGAAAAGAACTGCAATGAACGCGAGGGCGGAAAATAGAGCGTTCAACGCGCCGAACGTATCCCCTAATTGGCCGAGCAGTTCGCTCTTCCATGGGACGTCAAGCCACTGAAATATAAGCTCTTGGCTTATCCAAGCTGCCCACAAGGTCGCGACCGCAAAACTTGCGGCAATGATCGATCTTAACGCCAAGCCATCCCCCAGACGAACTGCACGAGTGCAACGTATAGGATATCCTTAGTTATGCATTCACGGGCGCTTTAAACGTCGCGGCCACGCGCTGCGGGGATGACGGTTGCGGTGCGGTAGGCCGATATGTCGTTCTTCGTGTTCGGATGTATATCAGCGAACTACCAGACGGAGGCGTCTTTACATTGGCAGTCCCAAGGCTCCGTCGGTCGATCCCTAGGATCGCTGCCGTTCCCCGCCTCGGGGCCGCGGACTAGTTCCAGAATTGTGATAGGTTTGCGCCGAGCGGGCAGACAACGTGCTCCCAACCGGTTAACTGCCAAGGTGAGGACGTTGGAGGACAAGTGCGGGAAGCGTACTCGTCGGGTCAGGCCGGGCTGCAAGTCGCTGAAAGCCGGCGACCTTGTGGCGAGAGGGTATGAGCGCCATGGCGCGCTTAGGCAGTCCGAGGCTGACAAGAAAGCTGCTCCAGGCCCTGCGACGAAGACGGAGGCTGAACAGTAGACTGCCCGTTCTGGGAGGCACCTAGGGCGCTTACTCCCTCGGCTTTCGAGCGCCATTCGCACCAGCGTGCATCTGATGTCGATGAATTTCCGCGCAGTCTTGACGAGCATGCGCGTCGTGGCATTGTTGGACGGCACGAGCGACGCCCAATGCTCCATTTAGAGGGTGTCTGGCACTGTCTTGGTACCGAGAGCCATCGCCATCTTCTTACAGTGTTGGACACATGGCTGCGCAAAGAGCTGCGCAGCCGCAGCCGTTAAGCCGAGAGGGCACTAATTCAGGAGGGCGCTCGCGACGACCACGATCCCGATCCCTACCAGTCCGTAAATCACGAAGAAGATGCCCGATGCGGCCCAACGCTCCCAGCCAACTTGGCCTTGTGTGAATGCTTCTCCGGCAACAAAGACCGCGGCTAGGGCAAGAGTTAGTGCAAGGAACCCGAAGAATAACATGACCGGCCATGCCAGCCACACAACCCAATCCTGGGGACTGGCGCCGATATACGCGGTCAACGCACCGGAAAAGATTGCGGCAGACCAAGCGGAATTGTTGAGAAGGCCCGCCCAATCGCCAAAATTGGTGGCGGCGTCGCGTTTCTGCTCGTAGCTGGATGTCGTGCTTAAAAATAGGTTGATGAATTCATCTATCGGATTACGGCGCATAGGTGCTCCAAAGGTTGTAACGACGCCCGCATTACCCGTCTAAACTTGACAACAGGTGAATGGACCCTATTCAACCTCATCCGACAGCATGGATGATTAAAGCGCCATCGTTGGCTTATTTCACGAAAAGACCCGAACGGGACGATTGATTGCAGAAACGTTGGGCAAGGACGCAAATGCCTCGGTCGGGACTCTCAAGAGGCTGAGAGGCGAAGGCGCTGATGGAGAAGATATCTAATCACTAGCTAACGGCCTGCGAGATCCGGAAAAGTGATGCGGAAAACTGTTCCGGTTGCCTTCGGCAAGGTTCGTCTAAGTGCTTGAAAAGTATGAAAAAAGAGAGATTGGCTGGGGAACCTGGATTCGAACCAAGATTAACGGAGTCAGAGTCCGTCGTTCTACCGTTGAACTATTCCCCAGCATGGCTGGTTCCGGTATGGCCGGGGCCTGTGAGGCGGGCTTATAAACAAACGGCGGCGAGATGCAAATGGTTTTTTTGAGAAAATTGCATCAGGTCCTGCATGCCGCTTGCGTCGCGGTTTCGTCATAAAAAGAATTTGGCGAACGGGCCGGGCGCTGGTAATGTCGCGCCAACGAAGATCGAGAGAGCGCCTGCTTGCAGCCCAAGGGCTTTGCGCGGCGCCATAGGCAGTAACGTGAACGACCCCGACAGCGGCGAAAAGCCGTCCGTTTCCGGGGCGCGAGTTGCGGACGATACGGGACGACCGAAGCGGTCGCGCCGTCGCAAGGGAAAACAGAAGGGCGCAAGCTCCGCTGCCGTTTCCCCGTCCGCAGGCCAGGCGGCCGGTTCAACCGCAGCCGCCGAGCGCCCCCAGTCCGCCCCGAGCGGCACCCATGCGCGCAGAAACAAGCGTCGCAAGCACGGCAAGAGCGCCGGCGGCGAAAATGTGCGTCCGCTTGCGCCCGTCGGTCAGCGTGAGGGCGCTCAACAGAATCAGCATTCGGCAGATGGCCACAAGGGCCGGCGCAAGCATCGCGGCCGCAAATCCGCAGCGCGCGCGACTCAGCCTGCCGCCGACGCGGCGATGGTGTCGCTCGTCGCGGAAACGATCACCGAACCGCGGCCCGTTTCCCATGAGCCGCGCCGCGAGGCTGCATCGCCGCGTGCTGTCGAGCGTGATGGTTACGATGCTCCGCTCTATGCCGCGCTCGATCTCGGCACCAACAATTGCCGCCTCCTCATCGCCCAGCCGACCCGGCCGGGGCAGTTCCGCGTCGTCGATGCCTTTTCGCGCATCGTGCGGCTTGGCGAGGGGCTTGCGGCAAGCGGCCGTCTTTCCGACGAGGCGATGGACCGCTCGGTCGAGGCCCTGAAAATCTGCGCGGCCAAACTGAAGAGCCGCAACATCCGTCGCGCCCGCCTGATCGCCACCGAGGCCTGCCGCGCGGCGACGAACGGCGAAAGCTTCCTCGAGCGGGTGAAGCTGGAGACGGGACTCGATCTCGAAATCATCAACCGGGAAACGGAAGCACGGCTTGCCGTGTCCGGCTGCTCGTCGCTGGTCGGGCGCGAGGCGAAATCCGTCGTGCTGTTCGATATCGGCGGCGGCTCCTCGGAAATCGCGGTCATCCGCATCGGCGACAACCGCTCCAGCCGGCTCGCCAACCACATCACGCACTGGACCTCGCTGCCGGTCGGCGTCGTCACGCTGTCGGAGCGCCACGGCGGGCGGGATGTCACGCCGGAGAGCTTCCAGGGCATGGTCTCGGAAGTCGAGGGCATGCTGGCGAATTTCGATTGCCCCGCCGAAAGCGCCTATGCGCCGGAGGATTTCCACCTCATCGGCACCTCGGGCACGGTCACGACGCTTGCCGGCGTGCATCTCGACCTGCCGCGCTATGATCGCCGCCGCGTCGATGGCGTGTGGCTGTCGGACGACGAGGTCACGGCCATGCAGGCGCGGCTGCTGTCCTGGGATTTCTCCGCCCGTGCGGCCAATCCCTGCATCGGGCCTGATCGGGCCGATCTCGTGCTGGCCGGCTGCGCCATTCTGGAGGCGATCCGCAAGCGCTGGCCCTCGCGCCGCATGCGCGTCGCCGACCGCGGCTTGCGGGAAGGCCTGCTCACCGACATGATGGCCGATGACGGCGTCTGGCGCCGTGGCCGCCACCGCCGCAACCATCGCGGCGGGCACCGCAACCCGGCAAAGCCCGAAGGACAGGCGTCATGACCAAGCCCCCCATCGGCCGCAAGCTCGGCCAGAAGGTCAAGAAGGGCAAGCTGAAGGCCTCCTCCCGCCGCTGGCTGGAGCGCCATATCAACGATCCCTATGTGCAGCGCGCCAAGCTGGAAGGCTACCGCGCCCGCGCGGCCTTCAAGCTGCTGGAAATCGACGAGAAGCACCACATTCTCGATGGCGCCCGGCGCATCATCGACCTGGGGGCCGCGCCGGGAAGCTGGTCGCAGATCGCCGCCAAGGTGACGAACTCGACCGATGCCGATCCGCGCGTTGCGGCCATCGATTTCCTGGAAATCGATCCGCTGCCGGGCGTGCGCATCCTGCAGATGGACTTTCTCGAGCCGGATGCGCCGGAAAAGCTGATCGAGGCCGTCGGCGGCACGCCGAACCTCGTCATATCGGACATGGCGGCGCCGACGACCGGCCATCGCCAGACGGACCACATCCGCACCATGCATCTGTGCGAAGTCGCGGCGCATTTCGCGATCGAGGTTCTGGCGGAGGGCGGCCATTTCCTGGCGAAAACCTTCCAGGGCGGCACGGAGCGGGAGCTGCTCAACCTGCTCAAGCAGAATTTCAAGCAGGTCATCCATGTGAAGCCGGGCGCCTCGCGCGCCGAATCGGTGGAGATGTTCCTGCTCGCCAAGGGCTTCAAGGGCCGCAAGGCGCGCGACGAGGCGACTGAAGCCGAGGAGGAGGCGTGATGCTGCTCTACACCACCGTCGGTACCAACGATCTCGAACGCGCCGGCCGCTTCTACGATTCCGTCCTGCCGCTCATCGGCTATATCAGGCAGAAACAGGGACCCGATGAAATCGGTTATGGTGCGGATGGGGACGTGCGCTGCCGCTTCTGGGTGGTGGAGCCGTTCAACCGCGAGCCCGCCACCTTCGGCAACGGCGTGACCATCGCCTTCGACGCGCCGACCCGCGCCTCCGTCGATGCGTTTCATGCGGCAGCGCTTGCGCAGGGCGGCACGGATGAGGGCGCGCCGGGCATCCGGCCGTTCCACGCCAATTTCTATGCGGCCTTCGTGCGCGACCACGACGGCAACAAGCTCGTCGCCATCTGCGAAAAGCCGGAATAGCTTCAGACGCTGCCCCTCATCCCCCTGCCGGGACCTTCTCCCCGTAAACGGGGCGAAGGGGCAGAACGGTGCGATCCCCGTTCCTCGCCCCGCTTGCGGGGAGAGGATGCCGGCAGGCAGGTGAGGGCGTTCCGTCCTACTTCACCGTGATCGTTTCCTCGTCCTCTCCCGCCATGCGATGGCCGGAGACGGAGGCGCCTGCGTTTTTCGCCATGGTGAGGAAGGGCAGCGCCGCAAGCAGGGTGATGGCGGAGATCACCATGAAGGCGATCTGGAAATCACGCAATTCGAGCGGGGAACCGGTCAGCGAGGTCTCGACTTCGAGGATGGCGCCAGCCACCGCCACGCCCATGGCAAGGCTGATCTGTTGAAGCACGGCGCTCATCGACGTGGCCTTGCTGGCATCCGCATCCGGAATGTCGGCGAAGGACAGCGCGTTGACGCTGGTGAAGAAGAACGAGCGCACGAAGCCCGCGATCAAAAGCACGCCCGCGATGAACCAGAAGGGCGTGGTGGGCGCGAAAAGCCCGTTCACGAAGGTCAGCGCCGCGCCGAAAATGCTGGCGACGATCAGCGTCGTGCGGAAGCCGGCGAACGTCAGGACCCGCTTGGCGATGACCTTGGTGGTGATCGCGCCGATCGCGCCGGTGAAGGTGACGAGGCCGGACTGGAAGGGCGTGAGGCCGAAGCCGACCTGCAGCATCAGCGGCATCAGGAAGGGCACCGCGCCGACCGAGATGCGAAACAGCGTACCGCCGATCGAGGCGGCACGGAACGCGCTGTCGCGGAAGAGTTTGAGGTCGAGCAGCGGCGTCGGATGGCGCTTTGCGTGGCGCACATAGAGCACGCCGCAGGCAAGGCCGACCACGGTGGAGACGATCCCGATGACAGGCGGAAGCGCCGGCAGGCTGATGACGGAAAGGCCGAACATCGTGCCGGAGGCCGCCACCGCGCTGAGGAAGAAGCCCGTCCAGTCGAGCGGCGGCGGGGCGGCGGCGCGGATTTCCGGCAGGTAGATGCCCGAGAGGACATAGCCGACGATGCCGACGGGCACGTTGATCAGGAAGATCCAGTGCCAGGAGAAATAGGTGGTGATGAAGCCGCCGAGCGGCGGGCCGGCGAGCGGACCCACGAGGGCGGGGATGGTCAGCAGCGCCATGGCCGAGACGAGTTCCGAGCGCGAGGTGGAGCGCACCAGCACGAGACGGGCGACGGGCGTCATCATCGCGCCGCCCATGCCCTGCAGGAAGCGTGAGACGACGAAGGCGACGAGGCTGTCGGCAACCGCGCACAAGATGGAACCGGCGACGAAGACCAGGATGGCGAGGCGGAAGATGCGCTTGGCGCCGAAGCGGTCGGCCATCCAGCCGGAAAGCGGAATGAAGGTGGCGAGCGATACCATATAGGCGGTCAGCGCCAGCTTCAGCGTGATCGGCCCTACGCCGAGATCGGCGGCGATGGCCGGCAGCGAGGTGGCGATGACGGTGGAATCCATCTGCTCCATGAAGAGCGCGACGGCGAGGATGAGCGGGACGATACGGTTCATCGGCAAATCGGAGTAGGAGGCCCTCGTGCAGGCCCACCCGTCTTCTGCGCCCCGCTTTGCCATCTGTCAAATCGCCGGGATCACAAGGCCGTGATGCGGCGGGACGGGATCGTGACAGCGCC
Organism: Shinella sp. M31; assembly: GCF_049199205.1. NCBI lineage: Bacteria > Pseudomonadati > Pseudomonadota > Alphaproteobacteria > Hyphomicrobiales > Rhizobiaceae > Shinella > Shinella sp. M31. The sequence continues at coordinate 16,270 of NZ_JBLZPH010000012.1, forward strand.
CTAGATCGTCGCGTGTCATCCTCACGTCGATGCCGGTGCCTATAACGGCGACACGTTTTTCAGAAGGGAAGATCCATGGCAGACCATCCGACAATCTCGCGCCGGTCCTTGTTTCTCGCGGCGGGCGTGACGACATTGGCGGCACCGCTGCTGATGAACCGCGCGGGCGCCCTTGCACAAGCCGAAAGCGATGCCACCGATATGCGCGTAAGCCCCCTCGAAGCCCGCAGTTTCAAGCTCGGCAGTTTTCGCGTGCTCGCCATCCGCGACGGCATGCGCGCCTCCGACAAGCCGAACGAGACATTTGGTATCAACCAGTCCGCCGAGGCCGTCGCGGCACTTCTGGCGGAAAATTTCCTGCCGGCGGACAAGTTCGTCAACAGCTTCACGCCGACGCTTGTCGATACGGGGTCGGAAGTCGTGCTGTTCGATACCGGCATGGGCGAGGGCGGGCGCGACGCCGGCATGGGCCGTCTTCTCGAAGGTCTGAAATATGCCGGCTACACGGCCGACCAGATTTCCGTCGTCGTCATCACCCACATGCATGGCGATCATATCGGCGGTCTGATGGAGGGCGGCAAGCCGGCCTTCCCGAATGCCCGTTACGTCACCGGCCGCACGGAATACGATTTCTGGGTCAATCCGGAGCGCATGGGCACGCCCGCCGAGCAGGGCCATCAGGGCGTATTGGCCAAGGTGCAGCCGCTCGCCGAAAAGCTCACCTTCATCGAGGACGAGGGTCAGGTCGTGCCCGGCATTACCGGCCTCAACGCCTTCGGCCATTCGCCCGGTCACATGATCTTCCGCGTCGAATCGGAAGGCAAGGCGCTCATCCTGACGGCCGATACCGCCAATCACTTTGTGCTCTCCCTTCAGCGTCCGGACTGGGAGGTGCGCTTCGACATGGACAAGGCGCAGGCGGCGGCAACGCGTAAAAAGGTCTTCGACATGATCGCGACGGACAGGCTCGCCTTTCTCGGCTACCACATGCCGTTCCCGGCGGCGGGGTTCGTGGAAAAGGCCGGCGAGGGCTATCGCTTCGTGCCGGTGAGCTATCAGTTCGATCTTTGAAGCCACCGTTTTGGCTGAAGAGATCCCTCATCCCGCTACCGCGACCTTCTCCCCGCAAGCAGGGAGAAGGGATTTGTGGCAACGCCTTGCTCCATCCTCCTTCGCCCCGCTTGCGGGGAGAAGGTGCCGGCAGGCGGATGAGGGGCAGGCCTCCGCACTCGCTTGTCGACAAATCCCGCCCGGGCGGCATTCCGGGCGTTTTGCTATTTCCAAGCCGTCATGAACGTGTTACCAGCCCTCGCCAACTTCCAAGAATTTCTTGCAAGCGACCGAGGCGGACATCTCCCAATGTTCCCCTTGGTGCGTAAGCTTTACCCTGAAGGAACTTGGCCCCATGGCGCGCATCATTGAAACGGCAACCGGTCTCGAAGCTCTGACCTTCGACGACGTTCTCCTGCAACCCGGTCACTCCGAGGTTATGCCGGGCCAAACGAACATCGCGACCCGCATCGCCCACGATTTCGAACTCAACCTGCCGATCCTCTCTTCCGCCATGGACACGGTGACGGAAAGCCGTCTTGCCATCGCGATGGCGCAGGCCGGCGGCCTCGGCGTCATTCACCGCAACCTGACGCCCGCCGAGCAGGCCGAGGAAGTCCGCCAGGTCAAGAAATTCGAAAGCGGCATGGTCGTCAACCCGGTCACGATCGGCCCGGACGCCACGCTCGCCGATGCGCTGGCGCTGATGAAGTTCCACGGGATTTCCGGCATTCCGGTCGTTGAAAACGGCGGCAACGGCAAGGCCGGTCGCCTCGTCGGCATCCTGACCAACCGCGACGTGCGCTTCGCCTCCGACCAGAGCCAGAAGATCTACGAACTGATGACCCGTGAGAACCTCATCACGGTGAAGGAAAGCGTCGACCAGCAGGAAGCCAAGCGCCTGCTGCACACGCACCGCATTGAAAAGCTGCTGGTGGTCGACGGCGACGGCCGCTGCGTCGGCCTCATCACGGTCAAGGACATGGAGAAGTCGCAGCTGAACCCCAACGCGTCGAAGGATGCGCAGGGCCGGCTTCGCGCCGCCGCAGCCATCTCCGTCGGCGATGACGGCTTCGAGCGCGCCGAGCGCCTGATCGATGCCGGCATCGACCTGATCGTCGTCGATACCGCGCATGGCCATTCCCAGCGCGTTCTCGATGCCGTCGCCCGCGTCAAGAAGCTCTCCAACTCCGTTCGCATCATGGCCGGCAATGTCGCCACCGCAGACGGCACGAAGGCGCTGATCGATGTCGGTGCGGATGCCGTCAAGGTCGGCATCGGTCCGGGCTCGATCTGCACCACGCGCATCGTCGCCGGCGTCGGCGTGCCGCAGCTTGCGGCTATCATGTCGTCGGTCGAGGCCGCCCAGGCCCAGGACATCCCTGTCATCGCCGATGGCGGCATCAAGTTCTCCGGCGACCTAGCCAAGGCGATCGCCGCCGGCGCCTCGGCCGTCATGGTCGGCTCGCTGCTGGCCGGCACGGATGAAAGCCCGGGCGAAGTGTTCCTCTACCAGGGCCGTTCCTTCAAGGCCTATCGCGGTATGGGCTCCGTCGGCGCCATGGCGCGCGGCTCCGCTGACCGCTACTTCCAGGCGGAAGTGCGCGACACGCTGAAGCTCGTGCCGGAGGGTATCGAAGGCCAGGTGCCGTACAAGGGCCCGGTCTCGGGCGTGCTGCACCAGCTCGCCGGCGGCCTCAAGGCTTCCATGGGCTATGTTGGCGGCAAGGACCTCAAGGAATATCAGGAGCGCGCCACCTTCGTGCGCATCTCCGGCGCGGGCCTGCGCGAAAGCCACGCGCATGATGTGACGATCACCCGCGAGAGCCCCAACTATCCGGGCGCCGTCTGATCGCCTCGTCAAAAATGGATGTTTCGAAATGCCCGGTTCTGCCGGGCATTTTCATTTTAAACGCTTTATCCCTGTTCCGTTTTTTCAAGCATGCGCTAAGATTACCGTACCGGCAATTTCGCCGGTTATCTGGGGGATATCATGAAGAAGTTTTTGGCTGGCGCCCTTCTGGGCTTGGGGCTGGTCACGTCCGCGCACGCACAGACGGTCACCGCCGGCACCTACGCCGTAGAGGGCACGAATCTCGATGGTTCCGCCTATGAGGGCACAGCGACGATCGAACTGACCAGCGAGACGACCTGCTCGATCGAGTGGCATACCGGCTCGACCACCTCGAACGGCATCTGCATGCTCTATGGCGATGCTTTTGCGGCCGGCTACGTGCTGGAAGATGCCGTCGGCCTCATCGTCTACCACGTCAAGGGTGACGGCGTGCTGGAAGGCGCCTGGACGCTCAGCGGCAAGGACGGCTCGGGTACCGAGAACCTGACGCTGCAGCAGTAAGCCTCTTTCCTTCGGCTTGCGGCAAGGGCCATTTCCGGTTGAGCCTTCGACCGGAAACCCCTATCAAGGGGCCCGAAACGACAAGCCGAAGGATAAACATGTCTCCCACGGAAGCCACGATCTGGCCTGTCATCGCGCATGTCGCGCTGGTCTTCGCCCTCTATTTCCTTTTGTCTTCGCGCCGCATGGGCGCGGTGAAATCGGGGCGGGCAAAACCCGAGCAGTTCCGCGAGAACCGCGACGAGCCGGCGGAAAGCGTGACCGTCAAGAACGCCATCGCCAACCAGTTCGAACTGCCGGTTCTGTTCTATGTGGTCAGCGTCTTTCTCTATCTCGTCGATGCCGACAATCCGGTGACCGTTGCCGGCGGCTGGGTGTTCGTGGCGCTGCGCTACGCTCACGCCTATGTCCATGTCACCAGCAACCGCCTGCGCTATCGCCGGCCGCTGTTCATCGCGGGGCTCGCGGTCGTCGGCCTCCTGTGGGTCTGGCTTGGCGTCTGGCTTGCCTTCACCTGAAATTTATTGACGCTGAATAAAGCAAGACACTGATCCGTTTGAGAAAACGGGGCCGGGTTCTGACGGATCCGGCCCCGTTCTTTTAGGGGCAACAGCACCATCGCAATCCGAAGGCCAAGCAAAACATTGCGGCTTCAGGCGCGCGATATCATCACTCATTACGGGATCATTTTCGTGACATCTCTCGCGACCAGAACGTTCGCCGCCCTTGCCGCGGCGGCCATGCTCACCTGCGTGCCTGCCGCTTACGCTGCCGGCCAGAAATTCGATATCAAGAACGACTCCGAATACATCATCGACGGTTTCTATACCGGCGAGGGCGGCGAATGGAGCGCCAACTGGATGAACTTCAAGCTGAACGGCGGCGAAAGCGCCAATATGGAGTTTAACTACGACGGCCCGTGCGACGTCGAATTCTACGTCACCTGGGAAGGTGAGGACGGCTCGAGCATCAAGGGCGACGAGACGACGATCAATATCTGCGAAGCCAACACGATCTATTTCGACGGCAAGCAGGCGACCTACGACTGATCTGTCACTGACGGAATGGAAATGGAGGGCCCCGGCGTGGCAACATGCCGGGGTTTTCTATGGCGCGGTGATGTCGAGCCGCATGGCGCAGCGCGTGTCGCGCCGCAGCCCGTGGCTGTCCTCAAGGTCGAGCAGCTCCCGCAGGCGCGGGGAAAGCGCGTCCTCGTCCAGCACGCGAAACCCGAGCCGTTCGTAAAACGGGCAGTTCCAGGGAATGGTGCGGAAGGTGGTGAGCGTCACGGCGTCGAGACCGCGCGCCGTTGCGATGTCCACGGCGTGCTCAATGAGCTTGCGGCCGATGCCGAACCCCTGGTGCAGGTGATCGACGGAGATTTCGCAGATATGCAGCTCCCGGCCGCAAACCTCCGCGCTGAGGAAGCCGAGCGGATGATCGCCGTCATCGACGGCCACCCAGTTCGTCCCGGCCGCAAGGAGCGCGGTATGCACCTCCGCACTCTGCCCCTCGCCGACCGACAGCCAGGAAAAGGCCTCGATTAGCCGGAAAGCCTGCGCGGCCGAGCGCTCGATCTGACGCAACGTTTCCACGTCATCGTCACGCACAGGGCGGATCGTCACGCCGGAGGGGCCGGTCTTGACGAGGGGAACGCCGTCGAGCGGCAGCTGCGTCACCATCCCGGCAGGATATTCGCGGTCCGCAGGCGTGCTACACGCGGGAAGACTTTTACATCCGCCTCAGGCAGATCATCGGCCGCCGTCAGCGGCGTGATGTTGTCGAGGCAGGCGGTGATGTGGCTGGTGATGGCGTTCGAGAGCGAGGGCGAAAGGCCGGGCCGGCGCATGATGCCGATCTGCACGGGGGCGAGCGGCGGGAAGCCGTCGGCCTGCGTCAGCACCTTCATGCCGGGGCGCAGCGCGGATTCCGGCAGCACCGAGACGGCCATGCCGGCCATGACGGCGGCGGCGACGACGGTGGAGGACCAGCTGGTGAACAGCACTTGATAGTCGCGCCCGACGGAATCGAGCGCGGCGCAGGCGATCTGCCGCCACTGGCAATCCCGACGGCCCACGGCAAGCGGCACCGGTGCGTTTTCCGGCAGCGGATGGTTGGCTGACATGACCCAGCACAGCGGCTCCGTGCGCACCACGTCCGACTGGCGCTGGCGCGGATTGTGCGTCACGAGCGCGATGTCGAGTTCGCCCTTGGCCATCTTCTCTGCGAGATCCACCGAGGGCTCGCAGACGATGTAGAGCTCGACATTCGGGTGCGTCTTGGCAAACCGCATGATGATCTCGGGCATGTAGCGGTCGGCGTAATCGTCCGGCGTGCCGATGCGCAGCATGCCTTCTAGGCGATTGTCGTCGAAGGCGGCGATGGCCTCGTTGTTCAGGCGCAGCATGCGGCGGGCATAGTTGAGCAGGCGCTCGCCCTCGGCCGTCAGCCGGTTACCGCGGCCGTCCTTCATGAAGAGCTGCTTGCCGATGCGCTCCTCGAGGCGGCGCATCTGCATGGAAACGGCCGACTGGGTCTTGAACACCCGCTCGGCCGCGCGCGTGAAACTCCCGGTATCGGCAATCGCGACGAAGGTCTGCAGCTGGTCGATGTCTAGCGGAGCGGACATAAAGTCACCCATAAGATTGTTTGATTGATACTATTAGAAACATTCGTTGGACTGATCAATGAGATTCTGCGAAAAAGCAATTGTTGAACGATAGGTCTTACGTTGATCCCTCGCTCGACGGGATCTGCCGTTTTGCTTCGACCTCCGCAGGCGGCTCTTCTTCAACTCTTACTTTTTGAACCGCCGCTCGAACCCTGTGAGCGGCGAACGATCACGGGCGTCGTGCGAAACCCCATCGAAGGACGATGGATCGCCGAGCCGGAAAGGAGAAATGCCATGCGCATGATCGACCGCAAGATGGAAATCGATATCCTCGCAACGCGCCGTCCGGCCCCGAACCTCTTTGCCCGCGTCAGCACTGCCGCCGCCAAATTTGTCCGCGCATGGCAGAACCGTCGCGTGATCAACCGCCTGAACGAACTCGACGACCATCAGCTCTATGACATGGGGCTGTGCCGCAACGATGTTCAGGACGTCCGCGCCGCATCCTTTTTCGCGGATGCCGGCCTGCATCTGACGATCGCCTCGCGCGAGCGTGCCCGTCGTCACCTGCGCAGCGGCCGTCTGGATTGATTTTCGAGGGTGCCGGCCTGCCTCCCGGGGCGGCACCGCAGCATTGACGCAATTCCGGACGCAAAACCGCCTCGCGCGTTTGCTGGAATTGTCTGCCTTCCCCGCAGGGTGAGAGCCAATAACCCTGCCGCTTGCCCGGCGTGCGACTCCCAAGGTCCGCGTCGGGCATTTTTCATTCATTTCTCGCCAGATCCGCTTTACCTAAGGTAAACCACCCTCGGCTACCTTGCCGCTGGCAGCCGCGAACACGACGTTCGCGGGCATGACGCTGTCTGCCGTTCCGGATGAGCCGGACCAACACCTTGTTGCTGGACGGATCGCCATGCGGATTTCGCGTAAACTGCCCATTGCTGCTGCCGTGCTCACGCTTCTTTCCATTGGTGCCGCCAGTGCCGTGTCGCTGGTCGTGTCGGGTGAAACCGTCACCGAGCAGGTGATGCAGAAGCTGGAGGCGACGGCTGATGGCCGGCGCAACGAGGCGCGCGCCTATCTCGACGGCATGAAGCTCGATCTGATCAGCCTCGCCTCGGCCATGCCGACGACGCAGGCCTTCTACGGCTTTGCTGGCGCCTGGGGCGCTCTCGGCAAGGACCCGGCCGGCGAACTGCATGACCGCTACATCAAGAACAATCCGAACCCACCAGGCGAGCGCGCGCTGCTCGATACCGCAAAGAAGGACAATTTCGACCGCTCGCACAAGCAGTATCACGTCAGCTTCCGCAAGCACTTGGAATCCCAGGGCTATGCCGATCTCTACATGATCGATCCCAAGGGCAACGTGCTCTATTCCGTGTCGAAGGCCGAGGATTTCGGCACCAATGTGCTGACCGGCCCCTACAAGGACAGCGGCCTGACGGCTGCCTTCAACGATGCCATGGCGCTGAAGGAGCCGGGCATGATCGTCTTCTCGGACTTCGCGGAGTACGCCGCGCTTGGCGGCGCACCGGCTGCCTTCGCCGCAGCACCGATCACCATGAACGGCCGCACGCTCGGCATCATGGCGATCCGCGTGCCGAACGCCAAGATCGACGCCATCTTCGGCAACAGTAAGGGCCTCGGCGAGACGGGTGAAACGGTGCTGGTGCGCGGCGACGGCACGGTGCTCACCGATTCCGTCCGCACGCCGGAAGCCGATGCGCTGAAAACCCGTCTCGATATTGCCGGACTGCCGGTGGGCAGTGAGACCTACGGCGTCATCAGGGATGCCGCCGGCACGGATCTCTATGCCGCAGCCTCGCCGCTATCCTTCGGCGGCGCTGAATGGTCTGTCATCGCCAAGATATCGAAGACGGAGGCGACGGCCGGCCTGATGCGCGGCACGTTTATCGTGCTGGGGCTCACCGCCGCGATCATCGGCCTTGCCATCCTGGCGGCCATTCTCTTCTCCCGCGCCTTGACGCGGCCGATCCACCAGCTGGTGAAGGCGATGACGGAGCTGGCTGCCGGCAACACCGATATTGCCCTGCCGAAGGAAAACCGCGCCGACGAGATCGGCGACATGGTGCGCTCCGTCGCCGTCTTCCGCGCCGCCGTGCTGGAAAAGGAGGCGCTGGAACGCGCAACCGCCGAAAACCGCGACCGGACCGTGCGCGAGCAGCAGGCGCAGGAAGCGGCCAAGACCGAGCAGCAGAGGCAGGTGCAGGATGCCGTCGAAACGCTGGGAGCCGCGTTGGAGCGTCTCTCCGCCGGCGATCTCTCAACCGTCATCCAGCACGAATTCGCCGAAGGGCTGGACGAGCTGCGCGTCGATTTCAACACCTCGGTCCGCCGCCTTGCCGAAACCATCGCCGCCGTCTCGTCCAATGCCCGCTCGATCGACGGCAAGGTGGCGTATGTCGATGCCGCTACGCGCGACATTGCCGACCGCACGGAAAGCCAGGTCGAGGCGCTGGAGCGCACGACGGCAGCGGTCGGCCAGATGATGCAGGCGATCCGCAGCTCCACGGAACGCGCGGATCAGGCCTCGCGCATGGCGACGGAGGCCAAGGGCAGCACGGATCTCTCGAGCCGCGTCGTCTCGGATGCAGTTTCCGCCATGGAGCGCATCGAAGGCGCGTCCCGCGAAATCTCCAGCATCATCAACGTCATCGACGAGATCGCCTTCCAGACGAACCTTCTGGCGCTGAATGCCGGCGTCGAAGCCGCGCGTGCGGGCGAGGCCGGCAAGGGCTTCGCCGTCGTTGCGCAGGAAGTGCGCGAACTGGCGCAGCGTTCGGCCAGCGCCGCCAAGGACATCAAGGCGCTGATTACCAAGTCGGGCGTCGAGGTGGCCAAGGGCGTGGACCTCGTGCAGCAGACCGGTGCGGCGCTGTCGGGCATCGCCGAGCAGGTGACGCGCATCAACGACCACATCCATTCGATTGCCGCCGCCGCCAACCAGCAATCGTCCAGCCTCGGCGATATCAGCCGCTCGATGAACGCAATGGAGCAGGTGACGGCGCAGAATCGTCAGGCGGTCTCGCAAACCGCAGCCGGCATGTCAGGTCTCGCGGGAGACACACGGTCGCTCGCCGCCATCGTCGCACGGTTCAACGTGCCGGAGGAGGCCGGGACCACACGGGCTGCGGCGTAAGTTTCAGCTTTTGTTGCCGGCGGTGTCCATGCCGCCGCGCATCGTCTCGAAGATCGATTCGATATTGCGCTGATAGTCTTTCTGCATGTCGAGGCCGGTGTCGAACATCGTATTGACAAGGGTCTTCAGCGAATCCGCCGGTGTCGCTTCGGGGGCAGCAGCTTTTTCGCTCGCCGCCGGCTGGCCGGCCATGCTGCCCATCATGTCCTGAAACGCCTTGGCGAAGGGATTATCGGTGAAGGGATTGGCGGGGGCTTCGTCCTTCTTCTTGCCGAAGAATTCCTGTGCGGCCTGCGTGAACGGATTGTCGGTGAAAGGGTTCACCGGCTCGGGTTTCTTGGCAAAACCCGTCGCTTGCGCCCATTGCTGCATCATATCGGCAAAGGGATTGGCCTGCGCGAGGCCAGCCGCACCGCCGGGAAAAAACGGCGCAAACGACTGCTTGAAGATGCCGCCCATCAGCGTGCTCGCCATGACCGGCAGCATCTGCTTGTAGATTTCCTGGCCGATACCGGTCATCTGCGCCGCCTGGTCGGCGATGGCGCGGGAGACATCCTTGTTGCCGAAGAGATGGCCGAGAATGCCGTTGCCTTCGGCCAGGCCCTGCGGGGTGAAGGCCTTCGAGACGTCCTCGAAATATTGGGCGTGCCCGCCCGTGGTCAGCGCCTTCATGAAGGCGGCCATGTCATAGGGATTGGCGGCGTTGCGCTTGAAACCCTCGGAAAAGGCCGGCATCAGCGCGGCGACGGCCTTCGCGGCCTGTTCCTGCGCAAGGCCGAACTGGCGCGCCATGGTCTCCACGGCATTGCCGTTCTGCGCCTGCATCATCATGTCGTAAAGCGAAAGCATTTTGTGTCCTTCCCCCAGAGCATTTCCGCGGCCCGCGGAAATGCTCTAATTTTTGTTATCGCATTGTCCGACGCCGAAGCGGTAACGCTTCGGCTGGAAATGCTCTGCAGGCACATGCATGTGCCTGCACTATAACGGGAATTTCATCCACGCAAACCGCTTTTTGACGGCGTTCTCAGTACTGGTAATCGGTGAACACCGGCTCGACGGAACCGTTCCAGCGGCCGTTGTAGAGCGCCAGCATGTCCTCGGCGAGCGTCGCCTTCTTGGCCAGAACCTCGTCGAGCGGGGCCAGGAAGATCGTTTCGTCGACGCCGTCGCCATTGAGGCGGGCGCGGGCGGCGAGGCCCTGGCGCGAGATCGACACCACTTCGCGGGCGGCATCAAGCAGCGGCTTGCCGCGGAAATCGGCCTTGAGGCCCTGCGCGGGCACCGCATCGCGCAGCGCCGAGACTTCCTCGACCGTCCAGTCGCGCGTCAGGCTTTCGGCGGCATCGAGCGCGCCGTCGTCATAGAGCAAGCCGACCCAGAAGGCCGGCAGCGCACAGATGCGGCGCCACGGGCCGCCATCGGCGCCGCGCATTTCGAGGAAGCGCTTCAGGCGCACATCCGGGAAGAGCGTCGAGAGGTGGTTGGTCCAGTCACCGATATTGGGCTCGTAGTCGGCGATCTCGCCCTTCAGCGCGCCGTTCATGAACTGGCGGAAGGTGACATGGGTGCAGTCGTGATACTTTCCGTCGCGCACGACGAAATACATCGGCACGTCGAGCGCCCATTCGACATAGTCGGTGAAGCCGAAATCCGGCTTGAAGGCGAAGGGAATGAGGCCGGCGCGGTTGTTGTCGGTATCGCGCCAGATATCGCCGCGCCAGGAGAGCAGGCCGTTCGGCTTGCCGTCGGTAAAGGGCGAGGAGGCGAAGAGCGCGGTCGCCATGGACTGCAGCTTCAGCGACACCTGCATCTTGCGACGCATGTCCTCTTCCGAGGAGAAGTCGAGGTTCACCTGGATGGTGCAGGTGCGGTACATCATATCGAGACCCTGACTGCCGACCTTCGGCATGTAGCGGGTCATGATGTCGTAGCGGCTTTTCGGCATGCGCGGGGTTTCGGCCAGCGTCCATTTCGGGCTGCCGCCCATGCCGAGGAAACGGATGCCGAGCGGCTCGGCGATCTCCCGCAGGGTGGCGAGATGCTGGTTGGATTCCTTGCAGGTCTGGTGCAGCGTCTCGAGCGGCGCACCCGAAAGCTCGAACTGGCCGCCGGGCTCCAGCGAGATCGCGCCCATGCCCGAGGGCTCGGCAAGACCGATGATGTTGCCGGCATCCATGATCGGCTCCCAGCCGGTCTTTTTCTGCATGCCGTTCAAGAGCGCGGAAATGCTGGCATCGCCGAAATAGGGGACGGGACTGTTGTCGGCCGTAAAGAAGACGAATTTTTCGTGCTCGGTGCCGATGCGGAACCTTTCCTTCGGCTTGTTGCCGTCGGCGAGGTACTCCGCCATGTCCGCGACAGTGCGGATCGGCGTCTGGTCGGTGGTATCACGGGCCATGGGCGTCTTCTTCTGAACGGATGGCGCTCGGCTGAACGCCGGGCATGGGAGGGTGCTTGGACCGGAAATAGATGCGGTGCAAGCGAATTCCTTTCAAGGCAGATTCAAAAAATCCCATTCGACTTTTCAGGAAAAATCTTCCTTGTGCGTCGGCCCCGAAGCAAAATGGCTAATGCCAATCGCCGATCGCCGCCTGGATGACTGCCATGGCCGCGACCGCCGCCGTATCGGCGCGCAGGATGCGCGGGCCGAGCGGAATGGGCGTGACGAAATCGAGATTGCGCAGAAGCGTGCGCTCCTCATCGGAAAACCCGCCTTCCGGCCCGACGAGCAGCGCCAGCTTGCGCTCCGTAATCCCTTGCAGCACCGGCAACGGGTTCTGGCTGCCATGGCCCTCGTCGCAGAAGATGATACGGCGCTCACGCGGCCAATCGGCAAGCAGGTCCTCCAGCTTGCGGGGTGCTGATACGGTCGGGATGGCGAGGATGCCGCATTGTTCGGCCGCCTCGGTGGCGTTGGCCTCCAGCCGCTCGATGCTGGTTATCTTGCCCTGGACATGCTGGGTCATGACGGGTTGCAGCACGCCGGCGCCCATCTCCACGGCCTTCTGCACGAGATAATCGAGCCGGCCGACCTTCAGGGGCGCGAAGAGATAGTGCAGGTCCGAGGGCGCCGGCTGCGGCCGGGTCTGCTCGGTGGGCGTCAAGAGCAGCCGCTTGCGGGTCGGCAGCGACAGCGTGGCATGCCACTCGCCGTCACGCCCGTTGAACAGCAGCACCGCGTCGCCGTCGCCCATGCGCAGCACGTTGGTGAGGTAATGGAAGTGGTCCTTGGAAGCCTCGAAGGCCAGGCCCTCGGCAAGAGCGTCGCCGACGAACAGGCGCTGCATCCGGTAATTGGCACGCATGATCTGGATCTCAGGTGAAGAGCGCATTGAGCGCGAGGAAGATGAGGGCCGAGAGCATGGCCGAGACGGGCAGCGTCACGATCCAGGCCGAGATGATCGTCATGAAATGCGAGCGGCGCACGAGATAGCGCCGGCGCGTCTCGTCAAGATTGGCCGGCGGCTCCTCCGGCGCGATACCGTTGCCGCGGCTGCGGATATAGTCGATGCGGCGCTGTGAATTGCGCGTGTACCACTCGCGGAACAGCCCGACACCAAAGACGGCACCGACGGCGATGTGCGTCGAGGAAACGGGGATGGCGAGGGCCGAGGCGGTCAGCACGGCGACGGCGGAAGAGAGCGCCACGCAGAAGGCGCGCATCGGGTTGAGTTTGGTGATCTCGTTGCCGACGATGCGGATGAGGCGCGGGCCGAAGAGCAGCAGGCCGAGCGAAATACCGAAGGCGCCGATGAGCATCACCCACAGCGGGATCACGACGCCGCCACCGGTGTCGCCGGAGCGCAGCGTCGAGACGATGCCGTAAAGCGGCCCGACGGCGTTCGACACGTCGTTGGCGCCATGTGCGAAGGAGAGGAGTGCTGCCGAACAGATCAGCGGAAGGCGAAAGAGCACGCGCAGCGACTGGTTGCGGTTGTCGAGACCTTCAGCCGCGCGTCGTACAATCGGGCGGGCGATGACATAGGTGGCGATGCCGAAGCCGAGGCCGACGAGCAGCGCCTTGCCGAGCGGCAGGTCATAAAAGCCGTTCGTGCCGCCGTTGGCGAGAAAGGCCGCGAAGGCGCCGGCCATGACGGCGACGAGCACGGGAACCCAAGTCTTGGCCGCTTCGATCTTGTCGTCGCGATAGATGATGAATTCCTTGATGAAATAGAGGAAGGCCGCCGCGATCACGCCGCCGAGGATCGGCGAGACGGTCCAACTGACGACGATGACGGCGATGGCATCCCACTGCACGCTCTGAAAGCCGCTGGCGGCCGCACCCGCGCCGATGACGCCGCCGATGATCGAGTGGGTGGTGGAGATCGGCGCGTTGGCGATCGTGGCGATGTTGATCCACAGCGCCGCCGAGATCAGAGCCGCCATCATCGCCCAGGCGAAGACCACGGGGCTGGGGAAAATGGCACGGTCGACGATGCCGGATGCGACCGTCTCCGCCACGCCTTGGCCGGCAAGCAACGCGCCGGCAATCTCGAAGATCGCGGCGATGACGAGCGCCACGCCCATGCTCATGGCGCGCGCGCCGACGGCGGCACCCACATTGTTCGTCACGTCGTTGGCGCCGATGTTCATGGCCATATAGGCGGCAAGGGCGGCAGCGACGGCAACGACGAGTACGCCCGGCGTGCCCGTGGCGAAGGTGCTGGCGACGGCCATGGCGATCAGAAGGAAGATCAGGGCGATGCCGACACCCGTCCAGGACCGCAGCACGAAATGCGTGGCCTGTTCGGTGAAGGTCAGTTTTTCCAGATCCTTGTCCAGCGTCGGCTTGCGTAGCTGGACCTGAGAATTCGCCATTCATGCTGCTCCGTTATTGCCAGAAGGCAGTATCGCCTCCCAGCATCGGCGGCAATATGACGATGGACGCTATCAGGCGCCAGTCGTGCCGTTTTTGGCCGGAGGAGTGAGGTCGGAGAGGATCTTCTGCTCGAAATTCAAAAGCAGCGTCTTGAGGCCGGGCTCCTGCACGCGGGCGGCGGCCTCGGTGCAATCGACCCATTCGGCGCGGCGCTCGCCCTTTTCCGGAAAATTCTTGGCGATATCGTCGACTTCGAGGGCGAAGACACGCACGCGGCAATCGAGCTTCAGCCCTTCCGGCATGCCCTTCATATAGCGGTAGCTGCCGATCGACTCGTCGATGACCTTGCCCTTCACGCCGGCCTCTTCCCAAGCCTCGCGCGCCGCGGCGGCGCTGGCGCTCTTGCCGTCCATCGGCCAGCCCTTGGGAATGACCCAGCGGCCGGTATCACGGCTGGTGATCAGGAGAACTTCGACCGCCGAACCCTTCTTCTTCAACCGGTAGCACAGCGCGCCATACTGCTCCTTGCAGGGTCTGCGGAACATGAGCTGGACGTCACTGGCGAGGCGGTTGAGAATGTTCAAGGTCTTTTTGTTCCTCTTGCGGCATTGGGTGCCGAGTCGTTTATCGATTATCATGCTTGCGCGAGATTTACGGCGCAAGTCAGGCTTGTGGGGGAATACCGCGTTTTTGCATGCGCAGCTGTGCAATTCTCTGCCACTCCCCGCTGCGCTCGGCGTCGCGAATTGCGACGGCAATATAGTCCATATGCGCCTGTGCGGCATTTCGTGCGCCATTTCCGTCGCCAGCCATGATCGCTGCGTAGATCGCCTCATGCTGGGCGAGCAGGTGACCGCGCGCCGTCTCGGAGGCGAAAACGAGGTGGCGGTGGAAGAAGATGCCTTGTGCCAGCAGCCGGTAGCACGCGCGCAGCGTGTGCAGGAGGACGATATTGTGTGCGGCCTCGCCGATCGCATTGTGCAACTCGACATCGGCCTCGAGCTCGGCATCGAAGGAGCCGCCCTCATGGGCTGCGCGCATCGACTGCATGATGCGGGTCAGCATCTGCCGGTCGTAATCCGTGGCGCGGCGGGCGGCGAGTTCGGCGGTAATGCCCTCGAGCTCCCGGCGATATTCGATATAATCCTGCGTCGCACGCTGATGGCGGGCGATGAGATCGACGACGGGGCGGGAAAACACCTGGCCGATGATATCGGCGACATAGGTGCCATCGCCATGCTGGCTGACGAGCAGGCCCCGGTTTTCCAGTTCCTTCAGCGCATCGCGCAGGATCGGACGGGACACGTCGAGGCGCTTGGAAAGCTCGCGCTCGCCGGGCAGCCGCTCTCCGTCGCGCAACACGCCCTCGAGCAGCAAAAGCTCGATCTGCCGCACGACCTCATCGGCGGTGCGGCTGGGGCTGATGCGGGAGAAAAGGTCGAACGGCGTGTCTGTCACGCCGCAAGTCTATCAAGTCGGGCGGAAACTGGTCAATAATCTTGTCCACTGCCTTTGAAAGCGCCTGCGTCAATGCGCCCTATCTCTCGGCGCCTGACATTTGTTAAGACTATGCTGTTGCACGAAGGGGGACGGTGCAGAATGGGTAACGGAAGCTTCGCTTTTCCGCAGGCGACTGCGCGTGCGCAGGCGCTGGGGGAAATCCACGCAAGGCCATATGCGCTGGTGCCATCGCCCCGCGTCATCTTCCAGCTCGCCTTCCTCACCGAGGGTGGTTCGGCGGTCGATCATGCGGTGATGGGAGAGCTGTCGCGCTCGCGCGGGATCTCGCCGCCGGGACGCGATTCCAGCCACCATGCACTGAGCTGGGGCCAGGGCACGCTGCGCTGGGAGCGCCACACCGAGTTCTCGACCTATTTTTGGGATGGCCCGGTGCCGGAGAAGTTCGGCGGCGAGGTGGCGGTGCATCCGTTCGGCGACAGCTTCTCTCCACCTGGCACGCTGATTTCGGGCATCCGCCTGGAAATCCGTCCGGATTCGCCGGAGACGCGCGAGGCGATCGCAAGCTTCGATCCGACCAGCCTCTGCTACAGCGAGATCAAGAACGGCCAGGGCGTCGTGCTCACCGATTTCCGGCAGAACGGCGACGGGCTGACGCAGATCCTCGTCATCGATCGCGGCATGACCGAGGCCGGGCGCGGCGCGCTCGTCCAGCGTCTGCTCGATATCGAGACCTATCGCACGCTCGCCATGATGGGCCTGCCGCTCGCCCAGTCGCTGTCGCCGGATATCCGCCGCATCGAGGACGGCCTGACCGGCATCACCAATGCGATGAAGCAGCACGCCCGCGACAAGGCCGACGAACTCCTGACCGAAATCACCCGCCTGGCCGCCGAACTGGAGGCCAACGCTGCCCTCAGCCTTTACCGCTTCGGGGCCAGCCGCGCCTATTACGGCATCGTGCAGGAGCGTATCCGCACGCTCGCGGAAAGTGCCGTGCCCGGTTACGAAACGCTCGGCTTCTTCCTCGAGCGCCGCTTGGCGCCGGCCATGCGCACCTGCCAGTCGATTGAGGAGCGGCAGGCCAACCTGTCGCGCAAGCTCGCCCGCGCGACGGCGCTGCTGCGCAGCTGGATCGACGTGGAGCTGGAGCAGCTCAACACGACGCTGCTCAACTCGATGGACCGCCGCGCCAAGCTGCAGCTGCGTCTGCAACAGACCGTCGAAGGCCTGTCGGTCGCCGCGATCTCCTATTATGTCATCGGCCTGTTCGGTTACGTGGCGAAGGCGGCGCACGGCCTCGGGCTGGAGGTGAAGCCGGAAACGCTGACCGGCATCGCCGTGCCCTTCGTCATCGTCGGCATGTGGCTGCTCGTCCGCGCGATCAAGCACAAGCATGCCGAGGAAGACAAGCATTAGGTCGAGAGATCGCACTCGTAGCGTGGTGCGCCGTCGCGCACGGCAAAGCCCGTCTGCCAGCCGAAGCCGCTGTCGTCCTGTTTGGTGAGTTTCTTCTGGGCCGCCGCGCCGCGCGCCTTGAAGGCCGCTTCCGCCTGCTTCAGTGCCGCTGTTTTGAAGACCACGGTATGCGAGCTGAAGCCGCTTTCCAGTTCGGTGATATAGACTTCGATCTCCTTCACCGGGACATCGCGCCAGGTGCTGTCGATGACGGGCAGGGTGATGTGGAGATAGTCTTCTTCCTTCACGACGGCCGGCTTGCCGAAGGCGGCCTCGTACCCCCCGGGGATTTCGACCGAACCCTCCTTGCGCGCGAAGGCATAGCTCGACTGGAGCAGCCCACCGAGTGCATCGGTATAGTCGCAGGCGTCGTCAAAACCTTTGAGCAGCGGATCGAGCGGCTGGGCTGCTGCCGGAAGCGCAAGGCCGAGAAATGCCGCGACCAGGATGGTTCTGCCGTTCATGGAAATCCCTCCGTTACCGTCCTTCAACGTTCCCAATAGGGCAGGGGGCCGTAGAGGTCGGCGAGATAGTCGATGAACAGCCGCACCTTGACCGGCAGGAACTGTCGGCTCGGATAGACAGCAGACAGCACCACGTTGCGCGAGCCCTCGTAATCCGGCAGCACCTGCACGAGATCGCCGCTCTTCAGCGCCGGGCCGACATCCCAGGTGGAGCGCAGCGCGATGCCCATGCCGGAAAACACCGCCTCGCGCACCACTTCGCTCGAATTGGTGTAGAGCGAGCCGTGCGGGCGGTAGGTGACGCTGCCGTCCGGGCCTTCGAGGCGCCAGACGTCCTGCGTGTGCGGCGGCAGGCAAAGATGGTCGGCAAGGTCCTCCAGCGAGGCCGGCGCACCGCGGCGGGCGATGTAATCCGGCGATGCGCACAGCACGCGCCGCACCGACGCGAGCCGGCGGGCGACGAGCGAGGAGTCCGACAATTCGCCGATGCGGATGGCGATGTCGAAACCGCCGCCGACGATATCGGAGAAATCGTCGGTGAGGACGAGGTTCACGACGAGTTCGGGATAGGCATCCATGAAGCCCTTGAGATTGGGGGCGATATGCATGCGGCCGAAGGAGGTGGGAGCGGAAATGCGCAGCGTGCCGCGCACCGCGCCGGAGCGGCCGGAGGCAAAGGCCTCCGCCTCCTCGATGCCCGAGAGAATGCCGACGATGCGGTCGTAGAAGCCTTGTCCCGCCTCGGTCAGCGAAATCTGCCGCGTCGTGCGCTGGAAGAGCCGCGTGCCGAGCCGCTCCTCCAACCGCTTGACGCGTTTGGAAATCACGGCTGGGGATAGACCCAGCGCCCGCCCCGCTGCCGACATACTTCCCATGGAAATGACGCGGGAGAAGATTTCGAGGTCACCAAGATTTGTCACGCGTCATGTCCTTGCAAGTGGGTAGGCAAGCTTGTGGTTTGGTTGATCGAGCCGGCGACCGCCAGGGGTTTCAAAGTGGTCGCGCCCGAATTGTGATCGGGCGGGTCCATGGTGAACGTGAAGGCGGCCGCAAGGGGTTCGTGATCGTTCCACCCTTCGACCGGGACTGTCGCATCCACGTCAGGGGCGGTCAATCCGATGTTCTTGCCGGGCTCCGGTTTGTCAACGAAAGCGGAGCGGCGCTGGCCGGTGGGAAGGCATGCTTAGGATTTGCACCGCTCAGAGCTGAGTGGTAAAGAAAAAAGACCACTTGAGGACGGAGACGACGAAATGGATCAGATCGGCTTTCTCGAACCGCGGCCATCGGTGCTGTCGCGCCGTCGCGAAATCGTTGCCGATCTCGTCGATCTCCTGCCGCCCGGTTGCCTCGTGCACGAGCCGCGCGAGTTGGTGCCGTTCGAGACGGATGCCTTCGTCTCCTACCGCCGCCTACCGCTCGCCGTCGCCCTGCCGGAGACGACGCAGCAGGTCGCGGCCGTCCTGAAATATTGCCACCGCTACGGCGTGCCCGTCGTGCCGCGCGGCGCGGGCACCTCACTGTCCGGCGGGGCGATCCCGCAGGAGGATGCGGTCGTCATCGGCCTTTCCAAGATGTCGCGCATCCTGGACGTGGATTTCGCCAACCGCACCGCGACGGTGCAGGCCGGCGTCACCAATCTCGCGATATCGGAGGCCGTCTCCGCCGACGGCTATTTTTATGCGCCCGATCCGAGTTCGCAGCTCGCCTGCACGATCGGCGGCAACATCGGCATGAATTCCGGCGGCGCGCACTGTCTGAAATATGGCGTGACGACCAACAACCTGCTCGGCGTCAAGCTCGTGCTGGTCGATGGCACGATCCTCGATCTCGGCGGCAAGGCGCTCGATGCCGGCGGGCTCGATCTTCTCGGCGTCATCTGCGGCGGCGAGGGGCAGCTCGGCATCGTTACGGAGGCGACGGTGCGCCTCATCGCCAGGCCGGAGGGCGCGCGCCCGGTGCTGTTCGGTTTCGACAGCTCGGAAGAGGCGGGCGCCTGCGTGGCCGATGTCATCGCGGCCGGCATCATTCCCGTCGCCATTGAGTTCATGGACAAGCCGGCCATCGAGATTTGCGAGGCCTTCGCCCATGCCGGCTATCCCATGGATGTCGAAGCGCTGCTGATCGTCGAGGTCGAGGGCTCGGAAGCAGAAATGGAGGCGATGCTGGCCAGCATCATCGAGATCGCCGGCCGCCATGGCGTCAAGGTCGTCAAGGAAAGCCAGTCGGCCACCGAGGCGGCGCTGATCTGGAAGGGCCGCAAATCCGCCTTCGGCGCCACCGGCCGCATCGCCGACTATATTTGCATGGACGGCACCGTGCCGCTCGGCCAATTGCCCGCCGTGCTGCGCGGCACCGCCGAGATCGTCGAAAAATATGGCTTGCGCGTCGCCAATGTCTTCCATGCCGGCGACGGCAACATGCATCCGCTGATCCTGTTCAATGCCAACGATCCCGAGGACGCCGCGAAAGCCGAGGCTGCCGGCAACGAGATCTTGAAACTCTGCGTCGATGTCGGCGGCTGCCTCACCGGCGAACATGGCGTGGGCATCGAGAAACGCGACCTGATGCGCCATCAATACAGCGATGCCGATCTCGCCCAGCAGATGGCCGTACGCGCCGCCTTCGATCCGCAATGGCTGCTCAACCCGTCCAAAGTCTTCCCGCTCGAAGGGCGCTCCGCCTGATGACACCGATCCACGAACCGCTTTCCGAGGACGCCGCAAGCCGTCTCGTCCAGGTCGCCAGCCTCTCGAAATCCCCCTTCGTCATCAAGGGCGGCGGCACGCGCAGCCTGCACGGCACGCCCGATGGTGCCGATGTGCTCTCGGCCCGCGGCCTCAACGGCATCGTCGCCTACAACCCCGCCGAAATGACCATGACGGCCCGCGCCGGCACGCCGCTGGAGGTGGTGGAAGCAGCCCTCGCCGAAAAGCGCCAGATGCTCGCCTTCGAGCCGAACGACCTGCGCGGCGTGCTCGGCTCCTCCGGTATCCCGACGATCGGCGGCGTCTTCGCCACCAACGCCTCCGGCCCGCGCCGCCTGACGGCGGGTGCGGCGCGCGACAGCCTGCTCGGCGTGCGCTTCGTCAACGGCAAGGGCGAGATCGTCAAGGCCGGCGGGCGGGTGATGAAGAACGTCACCGGCCTTGATCTCGTCAAGCTGCTTGCCGGTTCGCATGGTTCGCTGGCGCTGCTGACGGAAGTCACCTTCCGCCTGCTGCCGGTGCCGGAAACGTCGGCCACCATCGTCGTCTCCGATCTCAACGATGCCGAAGCCGCCGCCGCCATGGCGACGGCCATGTCGCTCCCGGTGGAAGTCTCGGGGGCGGCGCATCTGCCGGAAAGCGTGCGGGGCCGTTTCATCGGCGGCGCATTGCCGCCGGGCGCCGCCACGGTGCTGCGTCTCGAAGGCCTTGCCGCCTCCGTTACGGTGCGCAGCGAAAAACTCGTGTCCGCCATGGCCCGTTTCGGTGCCGTTTCCCGCCTGGAGGCCGAGGGTACCAAACGGCTATGGCGCGAAATCCGCGACGCCGCGCCCTATGCCGACGGCACGCCGCGCCCGCTCTGGTGCGTCTCGGTCGCGCCCATCGCCGGCCAGCAGCTCGTCGCAGCGCTACGCCTGGAAACCGGCGTCGATGCCTTCTACGACTGGCAGGGCGGGCTTGTCTGGCTGCGCATGGAATCCGATCCCGAGGCCGCCTTGCTGCGCCGCTACGTCAAGGCCGTCGGCGGCGGGCATGCGACGCTTCTCAGGGCCCGTCCCGAGGTGCTGGCGGCAACGCAGGCGTTCCAGCCGCAGACCGAAGGGATTGCCGCCCTGCAATCCCTTGTGAAGGCGAGCTTCGATCCCTCGGGTCTGTTCAAATCCCCGATGCTCGGCTGGGAAGGATAATCCATGCAAACCAACTTCACCGCCGAGCAGCTTGCCGATCCGCATGTCGCGACGTCTGAGAAGATTCTGCGCAAATGCGTGCATTGCGGCTTCTGCACCGCCACCTGTCCGACCTATGTGACGCTCGGAAACGAACTCGACAGCCCGCGCGGCCGCATCTATCTCATCAAGGACATGCTGGAAAACGGCCGCCCGGCCGATGCGCAGGTGGTGACGCATATCGACCGTTGCCTGTCCTGCCTCTCTTGCACGACGACCTGTCCGTCGGGCGTCGATTACATGCATCTCGTCGACCACGCGCGCATGCATATCGAAGAGACCTACAGGCGCCCGTTCTGGGATCGGCTGACGCGCGGCGTTCTTGCTGCGACGCTGCCCTATCCGAACCGTTTCCGCCTGGCGCTGAAGGCCGCAAACCTCGGCCGCCCCTTCGCCGGCCTCCTGAAGCGCTTCAAGCCGCTCGAACCCTTCGGCGCGATGCTCGACCTTGCGCCGCGCAAGCTGCCAAAACCCTCCGACAGCGCAAAGCCGGGCACGCATCCGCCAACTGGTGCGCGCCGTGGGCGGGTCGCGATCCTCTCCGGCTGCGCCCAGCCGGTGCTGAAGCCCGAAATCAACGCGGCGACGATCCGGCTCCTGACACGGCTCGGCATCGAGGTGGTGGCGCCGGCCGGCGAGGTCTGCTGCGGTTCGCTCGTGCATCATATGGGCCGCGAAGCGCAGGCGCTGGAGGCGGCGCGGCGCAATGTCGATGTCTGGCTCAGCGAGATCGAGAAGGGCGGGCTCGATGCGATCATCATCACGGCCTCCGGCTGCGGCACGACGATCAAGGACTACGGCTTCATGCTGCGCCTCGATCCTGACTATGCGGAGAAGGCGGCGCGTGTCTCGGCGCTTGCCAAGGACGTAACGGAATATCTTGCGATCCTCGACCTGCCGCAGCAGGAGGCGAAGGGTCTTACGGTCGCCTATCACTCGGCCTGCTCCATGCAGCATGGCCAGAAGATCACCATGGCGCCGAAGGCGCTGCTCAAGGCGGCGGGCTTTGTGGTGCGCGATCCGGCCGAGGGCCATCTCTGCTGCGGCTCGGCCGGCACCTACAACATCCTGCAGCCGGAAATCTCCGGCAAGCTGAAGGCGCGCAAGGTCAAGAACATCGAGGCGACCAAGCCGGACCTGATCGCGACGGGGAATATCGGCTGCATCACGCAGATTGCGACGGGCACCGATATCCCCATCCTACACACGGTCGAACTGCTCGACTGGGCCCATGGCGGACCGAAACCGGCCGTGCTTTCCTGATCCTGTCACGTGCGGAACTGCCGGCTCTCTGGCGCTTTGCTAGAGGATCGGCATTCCAATACACACGGAGATCCCGATGCGTCGCCTCCTGTTTTCGCTCGCCGCCCTTGCCGCTTTGTCCTCGCCCGCCTTCGCCACCGGCGGCTTCAGCTGCGCGATCAAGGATGCCAACATCACCTTCGATGCGGAGGGCGGTTTCAGCTATGGTCTGGGTGGCGGTTTCCTGAATTTCCGCGGCGAGATCGTCCTGCCGAAGGAGATCGCGCCGAAGGGGCTGGAGCGCGTGACGCTGACGCCGGCGCATCTCGGGCATGACTGGCTCTATGACGGCGAACTGCGCCTGCTCATGCATGCGGAAACCGAAGGCGACCTGCCGTTCGGCTCGATCGACCTCATCGTCAAAACCGCGATGGGCGAGGACGAGATCAGCTATGACGGCGATTACCGGATGATCGTGCACAACGCGGAAGGCGAGGGGATCGAGCGCACCGGCAAGGTCTCCTGCTCGGTCGGCTGAAACGACGATGCCGGCGCGAGGCCGGCATCCGAACGCGTGTATGGCGGCGGATCAGCCGCCGAAGCCGAACAGGTTGCCGAAGAAATCGACCCCCTTGTCGTTGTAGCTCACCGCGCCCTGGCGGTTGCCGGGGCCGACCACGATGACCTTGGTGCCGATGTCGGCGCGGGCGTAGAGATGCTCGACGTCCTTGTTCATCATGCGGATGCAGCCTGACGACATGTTGAGGCCGATCGTCCAGGGCTGGTTCGTCCCGTGGATGCGGAAGATCGTGTCTCGGCCGCCCTTGTAGAGATACATGGCGCGCGCGCCGAGCGGGTTGTCCTCGCCGCCTTCCTGCACGACGGGCAGGATGCGGCCCTTCTGGGCCTCGCGGCGGCGCATTTCGGCCGGCGGCGTCCAGCTTGGCCATTCCGCCTTGCGGCCGACCTTCACCACGCCCGACCAGCCGAAGCCTTCACGGCCGACGCCGATGCCGTAACGCGTCGCGCGGTTGTTGCCTTCGACATAGTAGAGGAACTTGTTGTTGGTATCGACGATGACGGTGCCGGGCGCCTGGTCGGTGACGAACCGCACCTTGGTCCGCTTGAACTTCTGCGCGACCTGCTTCTTGCTCTGCTGCTGGGCAACGAGCGTGACGCCGGATGTCGTCTGGCTACCCTGGACGGTGCCGGGGAAGGCGTTTGCCGACGTCGCCGGAAGGATCGCCGTGGCGGCGATGGTCGCCGCCAGCAAGATCGAAGCGTATTTCCGCATGTGTAGTCCCTCTCAATCCCTGAATTGTGCGAGGCTAACCGAGTCTTGACCGATTTCAAGTCGGCTTGCTGCCAGCAAGACGCTTCTGGCGGCGGTTTTCTTCGTTCTGTTGTCGAAGAGACGCCCCAAACGCAAACATCTCCGGCCGCAGGGCAGCCGGAGATGCTTTGATAATCGTCTCGCCGGTCGTCAGATGACGATGACCTTGGTGCCGACATTCACGCGGTCGTAGAGATCGACGACGTCCTCGTTGCGCATGCGGATGCAGCCCGACGAGACCGCATAGCCGATCGTCCAGGGCGCGTTCGTGCCGTGGATGCGGTAGAGCGTCGAGCCGAGATACATGGCGCGCGAACCGAGCGGGTTTTCCGGGCCGCCCTCCATCGAGGCCGGCAGGTAGTGGCCCTTGGCGGCCTCGCGGGTGATCATTTCCTGCGGCGGTGTCCAGGTCGGCCATTCCGCCTTGCGGGTGATCGTGTGGGCGCCCGCCCATTCGAAGCCCGGCTTGCCGACGCCCACGCCGTAGCGCCGCGCCTGACCGTTTCCGAGCACGAGGTAAAGGAAGCGGTTGTTGGTGTCGATGACGATGGTGCCGGCCTTGTGCTCGGTCTCGTAGGACACGGTCTGCGGCAGGTACATCGGGTCGAATTTCGACTTGATGACATTGCGTGCCTGGCCGGTCGCGGAGACCTGCTCGATGCGGGCGACATTCTCGCGGCGGATCACGCGGCGCTGCTGCACCTGCTGGCGCCGGATGATGCGGCGCGTGTTGACGGCGGGCTGAACGCCTTCGCCGGTCAGCTGCATCACCCAGGGGGCGGTGAGATCGGGGCTGATGATGATGGGCGGCTGGCTGATATACCGGTCGTTGGCCTGGGCTGCCGTCGTGGTGGCCAGAAGGGTGGTGGCCATAAAGGTCTTGGCTAGAAGGGTGCGTATCAACATCGGACGTACTCGCTACTGATCGTCGCCGGTCTGCGCCGTCAGAGAAGATGCGGCGCCGGTTCGGGAAGAATGCTTGCACCGTCTGATGAAGCGAATGGTAAACGGCCGTTCATGAAACATCGAACGATCCGATAAAGCTTTGAGTAGGGTTATTGCCACCTTTCCAAATGTGGTTGACGAGTGGTAAAGCGGAACAAAAAGAAAACGGAGACCGCGATGACGATACGGGGACTGCTGGACGGCGACGACGGGCGCACGCGCTGTGCATGGCATGGCAATCTTGAGGATTACCGCCGTTATCACGACGAGGAGTGGGGCCAGCCCGTTACCAGCGATATCAGGCTCTTCGAGAAGATCTGCCTGGAAGGGTTCCAGTCCGGCCTCTCCTGGCTGACCATCCTGCGCAAGCGGGAGGCCTTCCGCGCCGCTTTCGCCGGCTTCGATTTCGACAAGGTCGCAGTGTTCGATGAGGCCGACATCGCCCGTTGCCTTGCCGATACCGGCATCGTGCGCCATCGCGGCAAGATCGTCTCGACGATCAACAACGCCAGGCGCGCGCAGGCGCTGCGTGAGGAGTTCGGTACGCTCGCGCGCTACTTCTGGAGCTTCGAGCCGACGCCGCAGGAGCGGCCGGAACGGGTCGAGTGGGATATCATCGTTGCCAATCCCACGACGCCCACCTCGGTGCGCCTTTCGAAGGATCTGAAGAAGCGCGGCTGGACCTTTGTCGGTCCGACGACCGTCTATGCCTTCATGCAGGCCATGGGCCTCGTCAACGATCATGTCGAGGGTTGTTTCTGCCGCCCGGAAGTCGAAGCGAAGAGAAATAGCCTGGCGCGTCCCTAATTCTAGGGATGCCGACACAAATAGATCTTTGATTCTACAACGAATCATGTAGCTTGATCTCAAGCGGCATTATCATACATCGGAAAGTCTGGGGACGACCTGCGCGTGCGTAGTCGTGATGGGCCGCTTTGTGCTGAATGATTTGGCATGAGGGGACACATGGCGCCAAAAGCATCCGCATTCGACGATAATCGTCTTGAACACTGGGCCTGCGACAAGGCCCAGGAAATCATGCTCCGGGAAGGCTTCCGCCTCATCCGGACCGCCCGCAGCGGCAGCAACACCGAACTTCGCGAAACGAGTCTCCTGATGGCCCGCGCCATCGCGGCCTCGCTCGTCGAGGCCTCGGTGGCCCAAAGGGCGCTTCCCGCTGGCGAATAGGGGCTGCCCATGTCTGAGTGATCGGACGGAAAGGCCCGCCGGTTTCCCGACGGGCCTTCATGTTTAGACTTGGCTTTTGGCAGGTTTTACTTGGCGTTCTTTGCCAGCCATTCCTTCATCATCGCGATCTCGCCCTCCTGGGCGGTGATGACGTCCTCAGCCAGCTTGCGGATGTCGGCATCCTTGCCATGCTCCAGCTCCACCTTCGCCATGTCGATGGCGCCTTGATGATGGGCGATCATGCCGCGCACGAAATCGACATCGGCATTGCCGGTGAAGTCGATTTCCATGGCCGCATGCATTTTCGCATTGGCGTCGATGAAGGCCTGCGTGGAGGGGCTACCATCCGCGGGCGCGTCCATCGTCATGCCCTGATGGGCGGAGTGGTCGGCCTCCTGGGCGAGGGCTGGCAGGGTGAAGGCGAGCGAAAGGGCTGCGCCGAGAAACAAGGTCTTTGCGTTCATTGTCTTTTCCAGTTCTGAACAGAGTGAGGAATTGTCTTTGTCTGTTCAGGACCGGGGAGGGGGATCGAGCGGGCGCAAGACAAGGCCGGCAAGGGCCGGCGGTATGGCGGGCGTACGCTCCGACAGCACAAGCAGGCGTTCGGTGGGTTCGATCCGTTCGGCCTCTATCGCAAAACAGGCGGAACAGGCGACGGGATGGGCCATCGGCTTGGTCTTGCCATGATCGCCGCCACTGTCCTTGCCGGTCGTGTCATGCATGGTATGCACGCCGGCAGGCTGGCCGACACTGAGCGTTGCCGCCATCGCCGGCAGCCAGCCGGAGAAAAGCGCGCCCAGAATGGCGAATAGGAAAAGAACCTGCCTCATGAGACAAGAGATAGGTGGCTGCCGTATAAAAGGGAAGAGGTCAGTTCAAGGCTTTCGGTTTCGTGCTCATGGCGAAGCACAGCCGAGCAATGGCGAAGGTCCCGCAAATGGTGCCGGTCGTGCCATCGGTTTCCGACAGGCCGGAACAGAAGACCGGTCGGTAAAGGCCCGGCGCCGGACGGATGCTGGTGGAAAAGACGAAGGTGGATGCGCGCGTTGCCGCATCCTCCAGCGCCTGCAAAACCGTCGTCAGGTCGGCCGAATCGTAGAGTCGGATGAGATCCATGATGCCGCAAGTCGGGCCGGTCACGCCATGCAGTGCCGCCGTCTCCGGTCCCAGGCTCAGAATCCCTGTTGCCAGTTCGGCGCTCCATTCTTCGCAGATGAAGGCAGTTTCGAGCGTGCGCGGATCGATGCCGATGATGTCGGCCACCGAGGCCGGATGGAGGGGAGGGGTGATCGCTTTCAATATCATTCGGTCAGGTCCGCATAGAATGCCCGCCATGCCGATCCGGGCATGGCGTGACGAGGCGCAAGGGGCATTCTGGCCCCCACCTCCGGAAAACGCCGTTATTCCCCATCGAGCCGCTTGCCAAACGGCAATCCCGGACGTTTACCTATCCTTAAGGGTAGCCGACATCGAAACCCGCCGAAAGCGGATCGACTGGTCGTTTGCTCCACTTTTGGGTGCGGCTTTGTCTTCATGATGCGCAAGGGTTGAATTTGCGGGATTTCGTCCTCAGCACCGGCCATGATCTTGTCGATCAGCTGCGCGCCTACCGCATCAAGGTCGGGCTCACCCAGGACGATATCGCATGGAAGTTGGGCTTTTCATCGACCACGGTTTCGCGTTGGGAGCGCGGTACGGCGGCACCCGATCTGCGTGCGACGGGCGCCATCGTCGATTTCCTGCGCCGGGCGGATGCCCAGACTGAACGCCGCCTGCTTGCCTCCATCTTCGCTTCGGGCGAAAGCCGCAATCTCTGGGAGGGGCGCGACATCCGCTATCTCGGCGGCTCGCAGCAGGAATATCGCGAAAGCCCCGAGATGCGCGCCGTCGTCGGCACCAGCATCCGCCGGTATCTCACCGGCCACTATCGCGCCTGCATCGAGAATCAGGCGCTGGTCGCCAGCCTCTATGCCCGCGAGGTGGCGAGCATCGAGGTCTACGGCGGCCCCGCTTTGTCGGTGACCTCCATTCCCAACGGCTATGTGCAGATGAAGCGGCTATGCTTCCAGTCGGAGATGCGCGGCATCATTCGCGGCGACACCCATTCGATCCTCATTCCGGAGAAGCAGGCCAAAACCGCCTCCGCCGTCATCGTGCACAGTTGGGATACGCTGTCGCGGCGGCCGTAAGGGGGCTTTTGCGCCTTGCCGCTGCCCGTCCAATCCGCTAGGAAACCGGCAACGGAAATACAGGAATTTCGGGTATCCCGATGAGCGAAAAGCAGAAAAAACCGCAGAAGCTGAAAGCCCGCCTGCCGCGCGGCTTCGTCGACCGCGAGGCGATGGACATCCGCGCCGTCAACGAGATGACCGCGAAAATCCGCGAGGTCTATGAACGCTACGGCTTCGATCCTGTCGAAACCCCGCTCATCGAATATACCGACGCGCTCGGAAAATTCCTGCCAGACAGCGACCGTCCCAACGAAGGCGTCTTCTCCGTGCAGGACGACGACGACCAGTGGATGTCGCTGCGCTACGACCTGACGGCGCCGCTCGCCCGCCATGTCGCGGAGAATTTCAACGAGATCCAGCTGCCCTACCGCACCTATCGCGCGGGCTACGTCTTCCGCAACGAGAAGCCCGGTCCCGGCCGCTTCCGCCAGTTCATGCAGTTCGACGCCGATACGGTGGGCGCTGCCGGCGTGCAGGCCGATGCCGAGATGTGCATGATGTTCGCCGACACGATGGAAGCGCTCGGCATTGCCCGCGGCGACTATGTCATCCGCGTCAACAACCGCAAGGTTCTCGACGGCGTGCTGGAAGCGATCGGTCTCGGCGGCGACGACAAGGCGGGTGCGCGCCTCACCGTGCTGCGCGCCATTGACAAGCTCGACAAGTTTGGTCCCGAAGGCGTCAGGCTGCTGCTCGGCGCCGGCCGCAAGGACGAATCCGGCGACTTCACCAAGGGCGCCGGCCTTGCCGACGATCAGATCGAAAAGGTCCTGTTCTTCGTCGGCATCAAGGATTATGCCGAAAGCGCTGCCGATCTCGCCAAGCTGCTGGAAGGCAGCGCGCGCGGCGGCGAAGGCGTCGAGGAGCTGAACCAAATCGGCCACCTCGTCACCTCGGCGGGCTACGGCTCCGACCGCATCAAGATCGATCCCTCCGTCGTGCGTGGCCTCGAATATTACACCGGCCCCGTTTTCGAAGCCGAACTCCAGTTTGCCGTCACCAACGAGAAGGGCGAGAAGGTCGTCTTCGGTTCAGTCGGCGGCGGCGGCCGTTACGATGGTCTCGTGTCGCGCTTCATGGGCCAGCCGGTGCCGGCCACCGGCTTTTCCATCGGCGTCTCGCGCCTGATGACGGCGCTGAAGAACCTCGGCAAGCTCGGTGCTTCAGAGGTGGTCGCACCGGTCCTCGTCACCGTCATGGATGGCGATATCGAGAGCATGGGACGCTACCAGCGCTTCACGCAGGAACTGCGCAATGCCGGCATCCGCGCCGAAATGTACCAGGGCAACTGGAAGAAGTTCGGCAACCAGCTGAAATATGCCGACCGCCGCAACGCCCCCGTCGCCATCATCCAGGGCGGCGACGAGCGCGCCGAAGGCCTCGTGCAGATCAAGGACCTGATCGAGGGCAAGCGCCTGTCCGGCGAGATCGAGGACAACACGACCTGGCGCGAAGCCCGCGTGGCGCAGGTTTCCGTGCCTGAAGCCGAGCTTGTCGCGAAGGTGCGGGAAATTCTGGACGCACAGGCCGAAGACCGGGCGCGTCAAGGGTGATGGCTGCCGTATTGCGAGCCCCCCTCATCCGCCTGCTGGCACCTTCTCCCCAAGGGGAGAAGGGAGATGCCGCGACGTTTCGTTTCCCCTTCTCCCGTCGGGGAGAAGGTGGCCCGAGGGGCCGGATGAGGGGGACTGCATCCCTGCGGCCGGAGTTTTTCCCATGCCGCTGATCAATCTCCCCGCCTTCGCCCCCGATCTCATCGCCGATCTCGAAGCGCTTGGCACGGAGCGCGTCGATACGCCGGTCATCCAGCCGGCCGAACCCTTCCTCGACATGGCGGGTGAGGACCTGCGCCGGCGCATCTTCATGACGGAGAGCGAGACGGGCAAGAGCCTGTGCCTTCGCCCGGAATTCACCATTCCCGTCTGCCTGCGCCACATCGAAACCGCCACCGGCACGCCGAAGCGTTATGCCTATCTCGGCGAAGTTTTCCGCCAGCGCCGCGAGGGCTCCAACGAATTCTACCAGGCCGGCATCGAAGACCTCGGTGAGCCCGATGTCGCCCGCGCCGATGCGCGTGCCGTGCATGATGCACTCGCCGTGTTGAAGAACCGCCTGCCGGGCCGCAAACTCTCCGTCATGCTCGGAGACCAGTCGGTCTTCGAGGCGGTCGTCGCCGCCTGCGGCCTGCCGGCCGGCTGGCAGAAGCGGCTGGTCCATGCCTTCGGCAACCAGGCGCAGCTGCAGAAGCTGATGGCCGATCTCTCCAATCCCGCCCCATCCGGCACCTTCGGGCCGGAGGTCGAGCGCCTGGCAATCTTCGGCACGCTCGACGACGAGGCGCGGCTGATCGCCCATATCGACGAGACGATGGAAGCGACCGGCTATTCCACCAATGCCAGCCGCAGCCCGGCCGATATTGCCCGCCGCCTGCGCGAAAAGATGGAGCTTGCGAGCACCCGCCTCGATAGCCGCACGCTTGCGCTGCTCAAGGAATTCCTGGCGCTGGAACTGAGCCTTGCCGAAGCGCCCAAGGCGCTGGCCGCCTTTGCGCAAAAGGCTGGCCTGTCGCTCGGTGCGGCACTCGCCCGCTTCGAAAGCCGTGTGACGGCGCTCAGCGAAACCGGGGTCGATCCGGCCGAGATCACTTACCGCGCAGCCTTCGGCCGTCCACTCGATTATTATACCGGCCTCGTCTTCGAGATCGCGCCGGCGGGTGACGCGCTGGTGCTGGCCGGCGGCGGCCGTTTCGACCGGCTCTTGACGCTGCTCGGCGCCAGGGAGCGCATCCCGGCCGTCGGCTTCTCGCTCTGGCTCGACCGCATCGCAAGCATCAAGGGGCAAGCCGCATGACCATCACCATCGGCCTGCCCTCCAAAGGGCGCATGAAGGAAGACAGTTCCGCCGTGCTCGCCCGCGCCGGCTTCACCGTCACCGCCGTCGGCAACGACCGCTCCTATCGCGGCCGTGTCGAAGGCCGCGACGATATCGAGATCGCCTTCCTCTCGGCCTCCGAGATCTCCCGCGAGATCGCCAACGGCACCGTCGATTTCGGCGTGACGGGCGAGGACCTCGTACGCGAGGGGCTGGCGGAAGCCGATGCCCGCGTCGAATTCTGCGCCCGCCTCGGCTTCGGCCATGCCGATGTCGTCGTTGCGGTGCCGGAGATCTGGCTCGATGTCGATACCATGGCTGACCTCGGCGACGTTGCCGCCGATTTCCGCGCCCGCCACGGCCGGCGGCTCACCATCGCCACGAAATACTGGCGCCTCACGCAGCAGTTCTTCTCCGGCAATCACGGCATCCAGCTTTACCGCATCGTTGAAAGCCTCGGTGCCACCGAGGGCGCACCGGCGTCCGGCTCGGCCGATATCATCGTCGACATCACCTCGACGGGCTCGACGCTCGTCGCCAACCACCTGAAAATTCTGTCTGACGGCGTGATCCTGAAATCGGAAGCCTGCCTCGTGCGTGCCCGCAAGGCCGAGCATGAGGGGAACCCGGATGTGGCCGAGATCATAGAATCGGTGCGCGGCGCGCTCTGAGGCGGTCAGGAAAGTTTTCGTCGGCACCTGACATCGTCATGTGTCGCGCCCTATCTGTGGGGTCCTACATCGAGGAGCTTTCATGTCCGATCTGTCCGCCTTCCCCATCACCCAGAAATGGCCTGCCAAGAACCCCGACATTCTCCAGCTCTATTCGCTGCCGACGCCGAACGGCGTGAAGGTGGCGATCGCGCTGGAAGAGCTCGGCCTTGCCTATGAGCCCCATCGCATCGAATTCGGGCACGATGGCGTGAAGTCGCCGGAGTTCATGTCGCTCAATCCGAACGGCCGCATTCCGGCGATCATCGATCCCAACGGTCCCGACGGCAAACCGATCGGCCTCTTCGAATCGGGCGCGATCCTCGTCTATCTCGCAGAAAAGACCGGCAAGCTGATCCCGGCCGATGCCGCCGGGCGCTATGAAACGCTGGTCTGGGTGATGTTTCAGATGAGCGGCATCGGGCCGATGTTCGGCCAGTTCGGCCATTTCCACAAATTTGCCGCCGACAAGGTCGCCAACAATCCCTATCCCGCCGAGCGTTACCGCGAGGAATCGCGGCGCCTGCTTTCCATTCTCGAAGAGCGGCTGAAGGACCGTCCGTGGATCATGGGCGACGAATACACCATCGCCGACATCACGACCTTTCCTTGGATCCGCGGTGCCGACATCTTCTATGGTGGCCGCGAAGCGCTGGGTTATGCCGATTTCCCAAATGTCATGGCCTGGCTGGAGCGTTGCATCGCCCGGCCGGCAAGCCAGAAGGGCCTAGAAATCCCCGCCAAGGCCTGACGCAAACGAAAAATCCGGCGGCGGCGGCCATGTTGACGCCGCCCGCCGACGCGGGCTACGTCTGGGAAAACAGGCAAGGGACGGAAATATCGTGACGGGAAGACTGGTTGTTGTGGGCGGCGGTCAGGCCGCATTCGCCCTCGTTGCCAAATTGCGTGCGCTGAAGGACGAGCGACCGATCACCATCATCGCCGCCGAAGCGAGCCATCCCTACCAGCGACCGCCGCTTTCGAAGAAGTACCTGCTCGGCGAAGCCGATCTCTCCCGCCTGATGTTCCGCCCGGAAAACTGGTATCCTGAAAACAATGTCGACATCCGTCTCTCCACCGAGGTGACGGCGATCGACCGCGATGCCAAGACCGTGAGGCTCAGCGACGGGTCGACGCTGCACTACCAGTTCCTGGCGCTGGCGACGGGTGCAACGCCCCGCCGCCTGCCGGCCGAGATCGGCGGCGACCTCGATGGCGTCTTCACCGTGCGCGACTACCGCGATGCCGACCGGCTTGGTCTGGAAATGCAGGAGGGCCGCCGGGCGCTGGTGATCGGCGGCGGCTATATCGGGCTGGAAGCGGCCGCCGTTGCGCGGGGCAGGGGACTGCATGTCACGGTCATCGAGATGGCCGACCGTATCCTCGCCCGCGTCGCCTCGCCAGCCACCGCCACCATTTTGAAGGCCATCCACAATGCCCGCGGTGTCGATGTGCGCGAAAAAACCGGTCTCGTGCGCCTGCTCGGCGAAAACGGCCGCGTCACCGGCGCGGAGCTGACCGACGGCTTCGTGCTGCCCGTCGATGTCGTTATCGCCGGCATCGGCGTGACGGCCAATGACCAGCTTGCCCGCGCTGCCGGCCTCGAGGTGACCAACGGCATCGTCGTCGATGCCCATGCACGCACCTCCGATCCTGCGATCTTCGCCATGGGCGACTGCGCCGTGCTCCCCTTCGAGGGCAATCGCGTCCGGCTCGAATCCGTGCAGAACGCCGTCGATCAGGCCGAGGCCGCTGCCGCCGTCATCGCCGGCGGCGATGCGCCCTATCAGCCGAAGCCATGGTTCTGGTCGGACCAGTATGATGTGAAGCTGCAGATCGCCGGCTTCTGCATGGGCTTCGACGATACGTTCGTCCGCCCCGGTCCGCGCGAGGGCAGCGTTTCCGTCTGGTATTTCCGGGACGGCAAGCTGATCGCGGTCGATGCGGTCAACGATGCAAAGGCCTACGTGGTCGGCAAGAAGCTGATCGAGATGGGGCGCACACCGGAACGGGCGGCACTGGAGGATCCGGCGACGGATCTCAAGGCATTGACGCTATAAGGGTTTCACCGCTGGAGTGTGGTGCGCGATTGTTACATACTAGAACAGTTGTATCGTTTTGATATTCGTTAAGTATGATAAAACGCGCGGCCTCCGGGCGGCGCCTGATATTTTCTGAATTCACTCATTTTTCAATCTTCTCCGGCTGAGTGGCTCCTATAGCAGCTCCCACCCGGTGAAATTCTCCATGCTCCGTATCTTGACCTGCCTGACTGTCGAGCACGACCTGCGCCTCGTACTTCTCGCGGCGCTGATCTGCTTCCTCTCCTGCTATGTCGCGGTGACGCTGACGCAGCGGGCGCTGGTCTCCGATGGCACGGCGCGCAATCTCTGGCTCGGCGCGGCGGGCACGTCGAGCGGTTTCGGCATCTGGGCGACGCATTTCATCGCCATGCTCGCCTATGATCCGGGTGTGGCTATGGGCTTCGATATGGAGCTGACGCTGATCTCGCTCGGTGTTGCCATCGTCGTCACAACGATGGGGCTTGCCATTGCCACCTATGTGAGCGGCCGCAGCGCCGTGCTTGCCGGCGGGCTGCTGCTGGCGGCCGGTATCAGCTCCATGCATTACATCGGTATGTCCGCCGTTGAACTGCCGGGTGTGCTGGCCTGGGATATGCCCTATGTCGTGGCCTCGCTCGTCTGCGCAGGACTGTTCGGCGTGCTGGCGCTGGTGTTCTGCATTCGCCCGCAGCAGAGCGTCCGTGATCGTGCGGTGGCGACCGGCCTGATGGCGCTCGGCGTCGTCTCGCTGCACTTCACGGCCATGGCCGCCGTCCGCGTCGAACCGGGCCTGATGCCGGTCAGCGACGATACGATGCTGTCGACGAGCCTCATGGTGCCGTTGATCGCGGTGGTCGCCTTCTCGCTGCTCTTCACCGGCCTGACGGCGGCGGTCTTCGCCCGCCAGGCGGAGCTTGCGGCGAATGAAAGCACCCGCCAGTTCGCCATGCTCGTACAGGGCGTCAAGGATTATGCCATCTACATGCTCGATCCGGACGGCCGCGTCGCCAACTGGAACGAGGGGGCCGAACGCAACAAGGGCTACAAGGCGCACGAGATCGTCGGCCGGCATTTCTCGCAGTTCTACAGCACGGAAGATCTCGCCGCCGGCTTGCCGGACAGGGCGCTGCGCATCGCCCGCGAGGAGGGCAAATACGAAAGCGAGGGCTGGCGCTACCGCAAGGACGGTTCGCGTTTCTGGGCCCATGTCGTGCTGGATGCCATCTATGATGCCGGCGGCGTGCTGATGGGCTATGCCAAGATCACCAAGGACGTGACGAAGGACAAGGCCAATGCCGACCGGTTGGCCGACGTCACCAAGAACCTCGACCTTGCGCTCGAAAACATGTCGCAGGGCCTGTGCCTGTTCGACAAGGACGAGCGCCTGCTGCTTGCCAACAAACGCTACAGCGAAATCTTCGGCTTTCCGGAAGGCCGTATTCAGCCGGGCATGACGTTGCGCGACATCGTCGATCAGGGCGTGGCCGACGTTTTCGTCGATCCGGATATCTGGAAGCCGCGGGCGCGCGACATGTATGCGCGCCGCCGTGCCGCCATCCAGGCCAATGACGGTGGCGCGATCGTCGAGAAGCTGTCCAATGGCGTGTCGGTGCAACTGCGCTACCGCACGCTGCCGGATGGCGCCTGGGTTGCGACCTACGAGGACATTTCCGAGCGCCTGCGCTCGGAGGAGCAGATCTCCTTCCTCGCCCGCCATGACAGCCTGACCGGCCTGCCGAACCGTGCGAGCTTCAACAACAATCTGGAGGCCGATCTCGTTTCCGCGCGCCGCTCCGGCGGCCTCGTCGCGGCCATCGCGATCGATCTCGACAAGTTCAAGGAAATCAACGACACGCGCGGCCACGCTGCGGGCGACGAGGTTTTGACCACGCTCGCCAAGCGCATGCAGGCCTGCCTGGAGGCCGACGAGACCGTGGCGCGCTTCGGCGGCGACGAATTCGCGGCCGCCAAGCGCTTCGAGGACATGGCGGATCTCGCCGATTTCCTCCAGCGCCTCGAAACCTGCCTCAAGGATGAGATCCGCATCGACGGCTATGACATCAAGCCGGGTGCGAGCTTGGGCGTCGCCATCTATCCGCAGGATGCCGACACTGTCGAAACGCTGCTCAACAATGCCGACCTCGCCATGTACCGCGCCAAGGATGCGCTGACCGAAACCGTCTGCTTCTACGAGGTCTCGATGGACGAGGCCGCCCGCAGCCGTCGCCTGATCGCCAACGATCTCTGGCAGGCCGTCGAGCGCAAGGAGCTGCAGCTGCACTATCAGGTGCAGAAAGCCGTCACCTCGGGCGAGACCATCGGCTACGAGGTGTTGCTGCGCTGGCACCATCCAGTGCGCGGCACGATCCCGCCGTCGGAATTCATTCCGATTGCCGAAGCGTGCGGCGCCATCCTGCCGATCGGCGAATGGGTGCTGCGCGAAGCCTGCCGCGAGGCCGCGACCTGGGACAATGACTACAAGATCGCCGTCAATCTTTCGCCCGTGCAGCTCGGCAATGCCGATGTCGCCGATCTCGTGCATCGGGTGCTCCTGGAAACCGGTCTCAGCCCGCGCCGGCTGGAACTCGAAATCACGGAATCGACGATCATCGGCGACAAGGAGCGCGCCCTCAACACGCTGCGCCGCATCAAGGCCTTCGGCGTCACCATCGCCATCGACGATTTCGGCACGGGCTATTCCTCGCTCGAAACGCTGCGCGCCTTCCCCTTCGACAAGATCAAGCTCGACCGCAGCTTCATGAGCGAGGTGGAGGCGAGCCCGGAGGCGAAGGCCATCATCCGCGCCATCCTGGCACTCGGCCAATCGCTGCGCGTGCCGGTTCTGGCCGAAGGCGTGGAGACCCGCAGCCAGCTCGATATCCTTCTCGACGAAGGGTGCGACGAGGCGCAGGGCTATTTCCTGGGACGTCCGGTGCCGGTGGAACGCATCCGCGTCGACACGGAGAAGAGCGCGGCGGCCTAAAGGCGCCTTTTACTGCCGCTTGAAGCGCCGCCCGACCAGATCGATCTGGAAGCGCGGGAAAATGAAGACGCCGATGATCGTGCCGGCGTATTTCTCCTCGAGACCAGTCGATTCCCCGACGCAGAACACTGGCTGGCGCGGCGCGCCATCGAGATGGATCGTCGTGGAGAAGCAGAACGAGGACGAGGAGGCCGCCGCCTGCTCGAAGAGTTCCAGCACGCGGGTGCGGTCCAGCGGCTCGTAGCACCGGATGAGGTTGAGCAGCCCGCAGGTGCGCTGCGTCAGGCCATGCGCCTGCGTCGCCTTCTCGCCGAGCGTGAACAGGCCATTGGAAAGGTCGCCGGTCCAACGCTCCGTCACGCAATATTGCGTCAGCAGCTCGTTGTCCGTCTCGTCGAACTCCATCGAGCCCGGCAGAAAGGGCGACGAGAGATCAGTCTTGATTATCTTGAACACCTACGACCTCAGGCAGTTGCTCGAATTTGACCGACACGTCGCGGCTCGCAGGCACGCAACATGCTAAAAAGCAGTGTCGGCTGACCTCGTCGAAGTCTGCCGCCCCCACTTTCTCATGAACTGAACTGCATCCGGTTCCGTCTGTGCATGCGGATCGGACGTACGCGAGAAAACCACCGCTGCCTCTCCATCAGGTCGCCGGCGGTTTCTGTCAAAATCTTTTGGGATATTCGGCTGCACGATCAGCGGCAAGAATGATGCCGTTCCCCAGCGCCTGAACCCCTTGTGAATCTTTAAAGTTCACTTGGAGCGCCTTTATAGTTGGTTTTTTGATGCCATCAACGGCTTTTTGATAATTATTGTACAAATGGTCAAAATCTTTTTCCGGAAACGATACAGTCTCCGGAGAACCTGACAAATGAAAAGGGCGGCCCGAAGACCGCCCTTTCCAGAACTGAACCGGATGGCTCAGATATAAGACCCGAAGGTCTTACATCATGTCCATGCCGCCAGTTCAGCGCGCTTGGCGCGCTGAACCGACTTTAGTGCATGGGCGAAGCTTGATGGTCACGCTGCGATAGGCTTATGCCTATCACATCATGTCCATGCCGCCCATGCCGCCCATGCCGCCAGGCATGCCGCCCGGTGCATCCTTCTTCGGCAGTTCGGCGATCATGGCTTCCGTCGTGATCAGCAGCGAAGCAACCGAAGCGGCGTTCTGCAGAGCCGTGCGGACAACCTTGACCGGGTCGACGATGCCGAGAGCGATCAGGTCGCCGTATTCGCCGGTCTGGGCGTTGTAGCCGTAGTTGTCTTCGTTCTTGTCGAGGATCTTGCCGACGACGATCGAAGCTTCGTCACCTGCATTTTCCGCAATCTGGCGAACGAGGGCCTGGAGGGCGCGGCGAACGATGTTGATGCCGGCTTCCTGGTCTGCGTTTTCGCCCTTGACGGAGATCTTCGTGGACGAACGGAGCAGCGCTACGCCACCGCCCGGTACGATGCCTTCCTGAACGGCAGCGCGCGTCGCGTTGAGGGCGTCGTCGATGCGGTCCTTCTTTTCCTTGACTTCGACTTCCGTCGAGCCGCCGACGCGGATGACAGCAACGCCGCCAGCGAGCTTGGCAAGACGTTCCTGCAGCTTCTCGCGGTCGTAGTCGGAGGTGGTTTCTTCGATCTGGGCCTTGATCTGCGCGACGCGGCCTTCGATTTCAGCCTTCTGGCCGGCACCGTCGACGATCGTCGTGTTTTCCTTGGAGATCGAAACCTTCTTCGAACGGCCGAGCATGTCGAGCGTTACGTTTTCGAGCTTGATGCCGAGGTCTTCGGAGATGACCGTGCCGCCCGTCAGGATGGCGATGTCTTCCAGCATGGCCTTGCGGCGGTCGCCGAAGCCCGGAGCCTTGACGGCAGCGATCTTGAGGCCGCCACGCAGCTTGTTGACGACGAGCGTCGCAAGCGCTTCGCCTTCGACGTCTTCAGCGATGATGACGAGCGGCTTGCCGGTCTGGACGACGGCTTCGAGAACCGGGAGCATCGCCTGGAGGTTCGAGAGCTTCTTCTCGTGCAGGAGAATGAAAGCGTCTTCGAGGTCGGCGACCATCTTTTCCGGGTTGGTCACGAAGTAGGGCGACAGGTAACCGCGGTCGAACTGCATGCCTTCGACGACTTCGAGTTCGGTTTCGGCGGTCTTGGCTTCTTCAACCGTGATGACGCCTTCGTTGCCGACCTTCTGCATGGCTTCGGCAATGTCGAGACCGACCTGCTTGTCGCCGTTTGCGGAGATCGTGCCGACCTGGGCAACTTCTTCCGAGGTGTTGATCTTCTTGGCCTTGGCCTGGAGATCCTTGACGACTTCGGCGACGGCGAGATCGATGCCGCGCTTCAGGTCCATCGGGTTCATGCCGGCGGCAACGGCCTTGTGGCCTTCGCGAACGATGGCCTGGGCCAGAACCGTTGCGGTCGTCGTGCCGTCGCCGGCGATGTCGTTGG
This sequence comes from Shinella sp. M31, assembly GCF_049199205.1. Classification (NCBI taxonomy): domain Bacteria; kingdom Pseudomonadati; phylum Pseudomonadota; class Alphaproteobacteria; order Hyphomicrobiales; family Rhizobiaceae; genus Shinella; species Shinella sp. M31. The sequence continues at coordinate 55,594 of NZ_JBLZPH010000012.1, forward strand.
TCTTGGAAGCGACTTCGCGAACGAGCTGGGCGCCCATGTTCTCGAACTTGTCGTCCAGTTCGATTTCCTTGGCGACGGAAACGCCGTCCTTAGTGATGCGCGGAGCGCCGAAGGACTTGTCGATGACGACGTTACGGCCCTTCGGGCCGAGCGTTACCTTGACTGCGTCTGCGAGGACGTCGACGCCACGCAGCATCTTTTCGCGCGCGGTGCGGCCGAATTTGACTTCTTTGGCTGCCATTGTGAGAGCTCCTGAATAGGTATCAGCGAATTGCGGAAAGAGTTATCGGCTAATCAGCCGATGACGCCCATGATGTCGGCTTCCTTCATGATCAGAAGGTCTTCGCCGTCGAGCTTGACTTCGGTGCCCGACCACTTGCCGAACAGGACGCGGTCGCCAACCTTGACGTCGAGAGCGACGATTGCGCCCTTGTCGTCACGGGTGCCGGTGCCGACGGCGACGATTTCGCCTTCCTGCGGCTTTTCCTTGGCGGTGTCCGGAATGATGATCCCGCCCTTGGTCTTTGCTTCGGATTCAACGCGACGAACGACGACGCGGTCGTGAAGCGGGCGGAAGGTGGTGCTTGCCATTGTCTAATCCCTCGATCGAATGACATTGCGGATCCCTAGTGGATCCGATGATTGATGTTAGCACTCACCGTTTAGGAGTGCTAGCGGCTCCGAGATAGGCGGCGGCGGCTTTCGAGTCAAGAACGCGGCCTGCAAATTATTTTGCCCGAAATGGTTACCGCGGCCGGCAGATGGGAGCGGTTTCGCATGCCATCAAGTCACATTCGTGAATTTTCGGTTGTTTGCCTGTGGGCAGGGCAAAATTGTGGGAGGAGGCTTGTTTTCTTTGTCCCGCTTTGCAATGTCGGGCTTCGACCTTGATACGGAACCTCCTGATGGCTGAACGCATCCAATCCTTCCGCGACATCGCTGCGCAATACGACGTGGTGCTCTGCGACGTCTGGGGCGTCCTGCACAATGGCGTGGAGGCCTTCTCTCACGCCTCCGAGGCGCTTGCCGAGGCGCGCAAGGCCGGGCTTACGGTCGTGCTCATCACCAATTCGCCGCGCCCGCATCCGGGCGTGAAGGTGCAGATCCGCGGCCTCGGCGTCACCGACGATGCCTATGACCGCATCGTCACCTCGGGCGACGTCACCCGCGCGCTGATCGCCGAGGGACCGAAGAAAATCTATTTCATCGGCGCGGAAAAAGACCTGCCGCTGCTTGATGGCCTGGGCGTCGAGCGCGTCGGCCTCGACGAGGCCGGCATCGTCGTCTGCGCGGGCCTGCGCGAGGACGAAACGGAAACCGTCGAGGACTATCGCGACGAGCTGACGGCGCTTGCGGCGCGCAAGCTGCCCTTCATCTGCGCCAATCCCGACCTCGTCGTCGAGCGCGGCCACAAGCTCATTCCCTGTGCTGGGGCGCTTGCGAAATTCTACGAGGAGCTGGGCTGCAAAACCTTGATCGCCGGCAAGCCGCATCGCCCGATCTATGAGAAATCGCTCTCCGAAGCCCGCGACGTGCGCGGTGCCTTCGATCTCAGCCGCGTCATCGCCATCGGCGACGGCATGCCGACGGATGTGCGCGGTGCGGAAGCCTATGGCCTCGACGTGCTCTATATTTCAGGCGGCATTCACGCCCAGCATTATGTGGAAGCCGGCCGCACCGACGAGGCCAAGCTCGCCGCCTTCCTCGTCCAGGAAAACACCCACCCGAAATGGTGGATGCCCCGGCTTCAGTGACGGAGACGGTCGTCATGACGGTATTTCACAGGAACGAAACCCGAGAGCCGCTGCCCGAGCATCTGCGCGGCGGCGTCATTGCCATCGGCAATTTCGACGGCGTGCATCGCGGCCACCAGGCGGTCTTGCAGCGCGCGCTTGATATCGCCGAAGAGCGCGGCCTGCCGGCGCTGGTCCTGACCTTCGAGCCGCATCCGCGCACCGTCTTCCGCCCCGAGACACCCGTCTTCCGCCTGACGCCTGCGCCGCTCAAGGCGCGTCTCCTGGAAGGCATGGGCTTTTCGGCCGTCATCGAATATCCCTTCGACCGCTCCTTCTCCGAAATTTCGGCGCAGGACTTCATCCGCACCGTCCTGATGGACTGGCTGCATGCCTCCGAAGTCGTGACCGGTTTCGATTTCCATTTCGGCAAGGGCAGGGAAGGCGGCCCGGCCTTCCTGATGGCCGCCGGAGAGCACAACGGTTTCGGCGTGACGCTGGTCGATGCCTTTCGCGACGAGAACGCCTCGGTCATCTCCTCCAGCTTCATCCGCAAGCTGCTCGGCGAGGGTGCGGTGGCGGAGGCCGCTGGCCTGCTCGGCTATCACTATACGGTCGAGGCCGAGGTCGTCGGCGGCCAGCAGCTCGGCCGCACGCTGGGCTTCCCCACCGCCAACATGCAGCTTCCGCCGGAAGTGGAACTGCGCAACGGTATTTACGCCGTGCGCTTCCGCCGTCCCGATGGCAGCCTGCATGACGGCGTCGCCAGCTACGGCCGCCGCCCGACGGTGACCTCGAACGGCGCCCCGCTGCTCGAAACCTTCCTATTCGACTTCTCCGGCGATCTCTACGGCGAAGTCTCCGCCGTCTCCTTCTTCGGCCATCTGCGCGACGAACTGAAATTCGACGGCCTCGATGCGCTCGTCGTGCAGATGAAGCGCGACGAGGAGGAGGCGCGGGCACTCCTGTCCGGCGTCAAGCCACTCGGGGTCATCGACCAGCGGCTCTGTTTCTGATCGCAAACCGCGTTGGCGTCTTTTCAAACCGGAGAAAACGCCGTAAGACCGCGCGCATGATGCTCAACCGGCTGACCATCGATCTTCGAATTAGTGGCCCGGCCTTCCGCGCGCTCTGAGCGAGGCCGGAAGGTCCGGGATTTCGGGCGTTTCGAAAACGTCCCCGCCGTCAGTACAAGCATTTCCAGGAAAAGTGTAAAGCGGTTTTCCGTCCGGAAATGCGAAGTAAAATGACATTCTCCCCGCATGCGCAAAATGCGCGCGAAAAAGACGATAGCCATATCCATGACCGATACACCCGAAAAAGTCGATTATTCCGCCACCCTCTACCTGCCGCAGACGGATTTCCCGATGCGCGCCGGCCTGCCGACGAAGGAGCCGGAAACGGTGGCCCGCTGGCAGCAGATGGGGCTTTACAAGAAGCTGCGCGCCTCCGCCGCTGGCCGGGAAAAATTCGTGCTGCACGATGGCCCGCCCTATGCCAACGGCAACATCCATATCGGCCATGCGCTGAACAAGATCCTCAAGGACGTCATCAACCGCTCGTTCCAGATGCGCGGCTATGATGCCAACTACGTGCCCGGCTGGGACTGCCACGGCCTTCCGATCGAATGGAAGATCGAGGAGAAGTACCGCGAGAACGGCAAGAACAAGGACGAGGTTCCGGTCAACGAATTCCGTCGGGAATGCCGTGACTTCGCCTCCGGCTGGATCAAGATCCAGGCCGAC